>SKRE01000114.1 GCA_007118655.1 Clostridiales bacterium
AGCAGTTAGCTCGAATTAGGCACCCTCACGGCACACGAAAGGGATCACTTACCGCTGCTTCCTTCCGGATCTGACGGGGTTCATGAGCTTTCGTTGCGTAAGACCCAACGGTCAACACCACTTACTGAGGGCTGCCCTACAGTGAGCAATCCTCGGTGAGGCTTCGATCCTGCTATAGCGGATTGCAGGTTACAAGGCGCCGCTACCTCCCCATCTAGCACAGTAAACTTGAAAACTGATTTTGGCGGAGAGAGCGGGACTCGAACCCGCGGGGCCTTTCAGCCTTACACGCTTTCCAGGCGTGCCCCTTAGCCACTCGGACATCTCTCCACATTTTTTGGCCTACTGATGATTTTCAGCAGTTTTTTCAATGCTTTTTCCTTCTTTTTTTGCTTTTCGCAGTTCTTGAAAAAATTCTGTCAGAATTGTGCCGCAGGCTTCTTCCAATATGCCTCCGCTTACTGCAACTTTATGATTCAGGCCCTCCTGTTCAAACAAGTTGAACATGGAACCGCAAACCCCGCCCTTCGGATCAAAGGCGCCGAAAACCAAACGGTCTATACGACTTTGAATCATGGCACCGCCACACATCGCACAGGGCTCCATTGTAACATAGAGCACCGTATCTGTCAATCTCCAACTGTTCAGAGCTTTGTTTCCTTGTTGAATTACCAGTATCTCTGCATGGGCCGTCGCCTGCTGTTCTTTTTCCCGAAGATTATGGGCCTTGGCAAGAATTTCTCCATCCTTTACCAATACCGCTCCAACAGGAGTTTCTCCCAGGGCTTTTGCTTTTTTTGCTTCCTCTAAGGCCAGTCCCATGTAATACTCATCCACAAAAATCCTGCTCCTTTTCATAACCGGATTTTCATCCTCTCCCATAGTAAAACCTTTTAGGGATATTGTCAAGATTTTTCTTTGAAAAATTTCACTCCCAGGGATTTCCAGTGCATGAGGACCCCTTCTTTTTCTACCGGATGCAACTTTTATTCATATAATATTTTTTATCTTCTTTTCCCTATTGCAAGTCCCTTAAATCTACTATAAAATAGGGGTTACATAGACTTTTAAAGATTATAAAATTTATAAAAAAGGAGAGATATTATGAAAAAGATCGGTTTATTACCACGACTGATTATTGGTATTATTTCCGGTGTTCTCATTGGTCTGTTTTTTCCGGAGTGGGTTGGTCGACTACTGTATACCTTTACCCATATTTTCGGCGGATTGCTTGGCTACATCGTACCTTTAATCATTTTAGGCTTCATTATCCCCGGTATTGCAGAACTTGGCTCTAAAGCCGGAAAGCTGTTGGCCGGCACCGCAGGGATTGCTTATCTTTCCACTTTAGCCGCGGGAATTGTTGCTTTCTTTATTTCCATTGCTATTATTCCTAGAATTATTGCCGACGGTACCGCAGGCGATCCTGATGCTGTAGGATTAACGCCTATTCTTGAATTAAGCATTCCTCCGATTATGGGGGTTATGACCGCCCTTGTTACGGCCTTCGTCTTTGGCCTGGGAATTAACTTTTTACGACATGAAAAAGCCCAGGAAACCTTATTTAATTTCATGGAAGAATTTCGTGCAATCATTGTAGGTGTTATCAAAAAAGTGATTATTCCATTCCTGCCTATTCATATTGCCGGTATTTTCGCCGATATGGCGGCTTCCGGGGAGGCCTTCCAAACTCTTCAAGTATTTGGACAGGTGTTTATCCTGATTATTCTGATGCATCTGGGTTATTTAATCGTCCAGTACACGATTGCAGGAACCCGGACCGGAAAAAATCCATTTGCTGCGATGAAAAAAATGATTCCGGCCTATACCACAGCCCTTGGCACAATGTCCAGTGCTGCAACCATCCCGGTAACCCTTCGAAGTGCCAAGTCTAACGGGGTCAGTGAAAGAATTGCGGATTTTGTTATTCCTCTTTCCGCAACCATCCACTTAGCCGGCAGTACTATTACCTTAGTGGCTTGCGCCGTAGCGGTACTGATTATTGGGGGGCAAACGCCGCAATTTGTAGAATTCCTACCCTTTATCGTTTTACTCGGTGTAACCATGGTAGCGGCTCCCGGTGTTCCCGGGGGAGCAGTAATGGCAGCCCTTGGACTCCTAGGCACCATCCTGGGCTTTAGTGAAGCACAACTGGGGTTAATGATTGCCTTATACATGGCCCAAGACGGCTTCGGAACTGCTTGCAACGTAACAGGAGATGGTGCAATTGCACTATTTATTGACTCTTTTTACAAGAAACCGGCTGCAGCTTCTGAAACAGAGCCCATTAAAGTAAACCCATAAATTAAGTACGGTCCGTTATTACTCAATAAGTAATCTTTAAAGTCTAAAAAAAGGTAAGGGATTTTAGTCCCTTACCTTTTTTGTATTTTCAATAACAAGGCGTTGCCCTTTGCAGTGCTTTTATTTTTTTTCGATCACTTCAACATTTCTCATGTAGCTGTGCAGGGCCTTGGGGATTTTCACGGAACCGTTTTTCTCCTGGCAGTTTTCCAATATGGCGGCTACGGTTCTTCCTACCGCAAGACCGGATCCGTTTAGGGTATGGAGAAATTCCACCTTGCCGTTTTCCGGCCGATAGCGGATATTGGCTCGTCTGGCTTGAAAATCTTCAAAATTGGAACAGGAAGAAATCTCTACATAGCGGTTGTAGCTGGGCATCCAAACTTCAATGTCGTATTTAAAGGCGGCGGTAAAGCCCAGGTCCCCGGTACAGATTTTGACTATACGATAGGGAATTTCTAAAATCTGCAGCACTTTTTCCGCATTCTGGGTTAAGGTCTCTAATTCTGCGTAGGAATCCTCGGGCCGGACAAACTTTACCAGCTCCACTTTATTGAACTGATGCTGGCGAATCAGTCCCCGGGTGTCCCGACCGGCAGAGCCTGCCTCGGATCGGAAACAGGGGGTGTAGGCCACAAACTTCTGGGGCAGATCCTCTGCCTTTAGGATGTCATCCCGGTAAACATTGGTCACGGGCACCTCCGCCGTGGGCACCAAAAAATAATCTTTTTGGGGAATTTTAAAGGCGTCTTCCTCAAATTTCGGAAGCTGTCCCGTGCCGGTCATGCTGTCCCGGTTTACCATAAAGGGCGGCAGCATTTCCGTGTAGCCGTGTTCCTCGGTATGAAGCTCGATCATAAAGTTGATCAACGCCCGCTCCAGTCGCGCTCCCAGTCCTCGATACAGGGTGAATCTGGAACCGGTAACCTTGGCGGCGGCTTGAAAATCTAAGATTCCAAGATCTTCTCCAATTTCCCAGTGGGGTTTGTGGGGGAAATCAAAACTCCTCGGCTCTCCCCATTTTCGAACTTCCACATTATCCTCATCGGTTTCTCCCTGGGGGACTTCCGGATGGGGGACGTTGGGAATGCGCATCAGTTTATAATGCATTTTTTCCTCCACGGCCTTCACTTTTTCGTCGTACTCTTTAATCTCCTCGGATAATTTCTTCATCGCCTCTAGTGTTTCTGTAGGATCCTTCCCTTCCTTTTTCAGTTCCGGAATCTCCTTGGATACCACTTTTTGTTGGTTTTTCATCTGTTCTACGGTGCCGAGCAGGGCCTTTCTCTCATCGTCCAAGGTCAGTACCTCTTGTAAATTTTCCGGATCTTCCCCCCGTCGAGCCATGGCTTTTTTCATCTCTTTTAAATCTCTTCTGATTCTTTTAATGTCCAGCATCTTCTTCTCCTCCTTTTTTTACTGTTTCACAGGTTTTCGCTTGTTCAGACCTTACTGATCTTTCAAACTCAGAAATTATTCCATTAAAAAACTTCCGTCCCGGTAAAGGGACAGAAGTTGATCTGCGTTGCCACCCTAATTGATTTCAAGCTGTTTTCCGCTTAAAATCCACTCGATGCAGAATAAGGACTGCAAACCCTCGGGCATTACCCCGATACTCCGGGACGGATTCAATCCTTCGGGTCATCGATTTTCAGCGGCCATCGACTCTCTAAAGACCTGTAGGATTTACTGCTTCCCTTCTCAGTAGTCTGTAATTAAACTGTATTTTATCATAATTTTGACCCGCTGACAAGCTTCTTTTGAATATATTTTGAATATTTCGACGTTTTATTGTCCCTGCCTATAACAGGTCCCGTTCCGCCATTTCACGGAGTATTTCTTCCAGCCGGTCCATAAGATCTCCGTACTCCTGCCAGTTTCCTTCTCTTAAGGCTTCATTGGCCTGATCCAGGGTATCGTTGGCCTGTTGAATCAGCTCTTGAAGATTGAAAAATTCCTCCAAAACTTCTTCTGAGGTTTCTTCGGCCATGGCTTCCTCCAGATCCTCTTCCATCTCTCCTAAGCGATCAGCAAATACGGCATTCAATCCTTCTTCCAGGGTGGGATGCATCACTACCTGATCTCCGTAAGCCACAATCACTTTCTTTACCTCGGGCAGGCTTTGGCCCCCTTCCGCGGCAAGATATATGGGTTCCACATAAAGAATGGAGTTTTCGATGGGAATGACCATCAGATTGCCCCGGATGACCGTGGAACCCCCCTGATCCCAGAGGGAAAAACTCTCGGAAATGTCAGACCGCTGATCAATCCTATTTTCAATTTGCATGGGTCCGTAAATGTTTCGGTCCCTGGGAAAGTCATACAAAATCAGTTCTCCATAAGCTTCTCCGTCATTCCTGGCCACCAGCATGGCCGTCATATTTCGAAGATCCTTCGGGGTGTACATCCGGGAAAGAATAAACTCTTCCTCCTCTTCTTCCGGCAGTCGAAGAATCATATAATGGGACTGTACCTCCTGCACATCTCCCCGATAACGTTCCTCGGCAATATTCCAAAGATCTCCCTGATCATAAAAGACTGCGGGTTCCGTCATATGATAGGTCCGGTAAACCTCGGTCTGCAGATCAAAATAATAATGGGGATATCGTATATGGTCTTGAAGACCGGCTTCCATCGCTTCCATATTCTGAAACAGAACCGGATAAATGGATTCGTAGGTTTTGATGATGGGATCCTCTTCATCGGCAATATAGTAATTCACCGCTCCGTTATAGGCATCCACCACGACCTTCACGGAATTACGAATATAATTATGATTGTTTTCCATATAAGGGGTGGCATAGGGATAATTACTGCTTGTGGTATACCCGTCAATAATCCAGTACAGTTTTCCTTCATTAATCACCATATAGGGATCTCCGTCGTACTGAATAAAGGGTGCGATTTTTTGTACCCGATCCATAATGTTTCGGTCGTATACAATTTTGCTGCCTCCCCGAATTTCATCGTTTAACAGGATTTTCATGCTGCGGTACCGCATGGCGTACAGCAAACGGTTTCCAAGGGTTAAATCAATCCCCGCGGTGCCGCTGTAAATCCCTTCAAAATTATCCAGGTCCTCTTCTCCAATATCTTCTGCATCCAAATCCGCAGTGTCAATTGCAAATTCTTCTTCCGTATTAACAATAATGTAATGATCCGTCAGCTCTCCGAAATAGATTTCCGGGCGGTCCACGGTTAAGTTCGTATCCGTGCTCGGAGGAATATTTCCCACAACCATATCCGGCTGTCCTTCGGAGGTCACCCGGTTTACCGGGGATACCACCACACCGTTTCCGTGGGTATATCGAAGATGCCGATTGATCCAGGAAGCCCGGGCGTTTTCTCCCAGTCGTTCCAAATCAAGCTCCCGGGGGCCTAAAAATACTTGGGTATATTCCCCGTCAATTTCGTAACGATCAATATCCACATCAACAAACCGGTAATACAGCCGGATGGCCTGGATTTGGTTATAGGTCTCCAAGGTCGGTCGATGATCGTGGATTCTTATATTGTTTATGGTTCCCGGGTTGTTTTGTATATCCCCTAAGCTCAGGTCGTTGGCCGCAGGGAATGGCCGTTGTTGAATATTTTGGATGCCATAGGCCTGCTGGGTAAAACCGATATTATGTTCAATATAGGGGTATTCCCGGTTCAGCTCATTGGGCGTGACACTAAACTGCTGTACCCCCGCTCCGATCAAACCGCCGACTACTCCAATTAGAATAATCAATACGGGACCGCTAAGGGCCACTTTAATGTTTTTCTTATAATAGCCGTAGAAAATGAGCCCTGCGGCTGCAACCGAGGCCACCATCTGTACCCGAAGTACCGGCAGTCTTACATGAATATCCGTATAGCCGGCTCCATGAATCAATCCGTCGGAAGACTTTAAAATATCAAAACCTAAAAAGTAAAATTGTAAGGCCAGCAGTCCAAACACTAAAATTCCCACTGCGCTCAGTTGCTTTAGGGTTAATTTAAAGAATTTCGTCATAAAGCTGCTGCGAAAGTTTAAGTCTTCCTTGGCTGCATAAAGAGTGGGTTTTCGAAGAAAAAACATCAGTCCGTAGAAAATCACGGTTAACATGATCAGGGCAAAAATTATGCCGAATAAACTGCTGATGATTTGATTGTACAGGGGCAGTTGAAAGAGATAAAAACCCAGATCCTGTTCAAAAATGGGATCCCGTAAGCCGTAGGGCACCCGGTTGAAAAACACCAGAATTTCAAACCATAAATTACTTGCGGTGTTCACTGCCACCACAAAGGCAAAAAAGATTATGGGAATCCCTAAAATCTGATTTACCCGCCGCTCTGAAATATCATTGTTGTAGATGACGAAACTCTTATAATAGTTTTTCTTTAAAAATAAAACGTACACCGCGTAGATGCCTAAAAATATCAAAAATACGGGCAGGAAAATCTGGGCCTTGGTGATAAATTCCTTTAAAAAAACCTCTTCATATCCCAGCACACCAAACCATTGGTAGGATGCAATCCAGTTTAATATTTCCGATAAAAACAGGGCCAGGATGACCATGGCTCCCACAATCCAGAAGAATATGCTTTTTCCATAACTTTTCATAGGGTCTCTCACTCCTTTATAAAAAAATATCCTAGGGTGATTATACACCCTAGGATTGATAAAAGATAGTTTCTATTCAAATTTATCTGCTTTTTCTTATTTCCCCTTCTTATGCTCATTGTGTCTCTGAAAGCCTTAAATCCCCTAGTTCAATGAAACTTCTCTTTCTCATCATTTTAGCGATCAAAAGCGTCAGCACTCCGGGAAGCAAAAAGTGCAGGATGGCCATTTTAAGCAGCACTGTCCCCGCCGGGTTGCCATTTTCCACAACCATTTGGGCATAGGTGCCGAACTGTCCCACCAATCCGCTGGTTCCCATGCCTGCACCGATACTGTTGCTCTCCATGGCAAAGACCACGGTGGCCATGGGCCCCAAAATCCCGCTGGCAATAATCGGCGGCAGCCAGATGATGGGTTTCTTTACGATATTGGGTATTTGAAGCATACTGGTGCCCAGTCCCTGGGCAATCAAGCCTCCGATTCCGTTATCCTTAAAACTCATCACGGAAAACCCGATCATTTGGGTGGCACAGCCTACCAATGCGGCTCCCGCTGCCAGTCCTTCCAACCCCAGAGATATGGCCAGGGCGGCACTGCTGATGGGAAGCGTCAAAAGCATTCCCATGGTAATGCTTAAAATAATCCCCATGGGAATTGGATGCAGTTCCGTGGTGGTATTTATGAATTCTCCTATGTAATACATCATAGAGCTTACCACAGGTCCCACAAATACCCCGGCTAAACCCCCGGTGATAATTACAAGGGCGGGAACCAGTACAATATCCACCTTAGTTTTTCCTGTAATAAACTTTGCCGCCTCTACCCCGATGAGCGCCGCAACAAAAGCCCCCACGGGTTCTCCTATTCCAATGATGGCTGCCCCTTCTTCCAAAGACACGGTTCCGGCTCCAATGGCTCCCGTAACGATGGATGCAAAAATACCTAAGGCCGGTGCCCCTAAGGTAAAGGCCACCCCTGCCCCGATACTGGGTCCCATTAATCGCTGGGCGATGAATCCGAAATTCTGCAGCAGCGTAATATTTAAAAGCTCCCCGATTTGATTGAGGATCAATCCGATAATTAAGGATGCAAATAGCCCTAAGGCCATGCCGTTTAAGGCTTTGGTGATATAATGTCTTACGGTAACGGTTTCTCCTGAAATTTTCAACCCTTTTCCTCCTAGTTTTTAGTTGTTTACACCTGTCTTGTCACCTCACCGTAAAAATATATCACACTTCTAGGCTTCAATCAAGTAATTATTTTTTCTTAACCGGCTGAGTAACTGATCATAGATCTTTTCACTGGGAACCTCTATGGTATGCATATGGACCCCATCGGTAAGTTCCGCTAAGGGTTTGGCTTCTACTTCTTCCAACCGGTTCATAAAATTTTCGATATCCAGTCGACTTTGAATATTCAAGTTTCCCCTTATTTCCCCGTATACGGGATGTTCCACAATCACGTCGATGATTTTTACACCCAGGTCTACCATCAGGGTCAGTTCTTCCTTTAGGTCTTTTTCTTCCTTGTGACGGGTTACAATGGTCTTTTGCAAACTGCTCTTTTGTTTTTGGGGAAGCAGATATCCTTGGGGAGTGGCGATAATGTCCCTTCCCTCGGCCCGTAAAAGAGCAATATCCTGTACAATGATCTGTCTGGATACGCCGTACTTTTTTGCCAGGACGCTTCCCTTAATCGGCTCCTTTGCTTCGATGATGGTTTTTTCGATGGCGCCTCTTCGTGTTATTCCCTTCATATGACCTTCCTCCTGTCCTTTTCCCGTTTTTTCATAATCCTATTATAACATTCTCCTTGAATCTCTTATGGAATATATTTTTTTACCGGTGAAAATTTTTCTCTCTGGCTTCGGTTTCATGAATGCATCAAAAAAAACAGAGAATAAACTCTGTTTTTTGATCATACTCTTTTACACCGTGGTTTTTTTGTATTCTTTTTGGAACTTTTCGATGATTTTTTTCTCCATTCGGGACACCGTCATTTGGCTGACCTGTAATTCATCTGCCACGTGCATCTGGGTTCGATTATTAAAAAACCGGTCCCGAAGTACTTTTTTCTCCACATCATTTAGTTTATTGATCACTTTATCTAAAAAATCTTTGTTTTCGATATTATCGAAGTTCTTATCCACTTCTCCGATTAAATCCATAAATTTCATTTCCTTGTCCTCACCATCATTATCATAGGTTAAGTCCAGGGATTTCGGCGTATATACCTGGGATCCTTCCATGGCTTCCATAATCTGTTCCTCGGAACAATTAAGATATTCCGCAATATCCTTAATGGTGGGGGTTCTTTGTAATTTCTGATGCAGCTCATTTTTACAGGTATTGATTTTTTTACTAAGCTCCTGAATTCTTCGGGGCACCCGAATGGACCATCCCTTATCCCGAAAGTGTTTTTTAATTTCCCCGATTATGGTAGGGGTTGCAAAGCTGGAAAACTCGAACCCTTTGGAGGGATCAAACCGTTCAATGGCATAAATCAATCCGAGAGAAGCCACTTGGTAGATATCTTCATATTCTATGCCTTTGTTGATGTATTTTTTCGAAAGTATTTCCACAATATAAAGATAGCGCCGGACCAATTCATTACGAATATGAATGTCCTTCGTCTCTTTATACTCCAGGAATAATTCTTTGCTGGTTTTCTCCTCAAATTCCGCTGCGGAATCATTATGATTGTTCGGATTTTTTTTCATAATTCATCACCCTATCATTTTAGTCATTATAATCGTCATCCCTTGATCAGGTTCCGAATGAATCACAACATCGTCCATTAAGGATCTGATGATAAAAATCCCCAATCCATTTTCATTTAACTCCTCAATTTGAGGCTCCTTAATTTTTTCCACTTCACAACCTTCACCCCGATCTTTTACCTGGATTTCCAATCCCTGTTCCTGCAATGTAAAACGGATATCAATGCTTTCGGAAGGCTTATTTTTTCCATGGGTAATGGCGTTGGTACAGGCTTCTGCAATGGCCACTTTCATATCTTCAATTTCTTCAATGTTAAATCCTACACGATTGGCAATCGCCACTAAGGTCAGACGAACCACACTTACAAATTCCCCTTTATTGGGAATGGACAGTTCTATTATTTCTCCATGATTTTCTACCTTTTCTTTTACTTCCTTAGCTTCCATTTGACTCATAGCCGGGTATTCACTCCTTAATAACAAAAATTTTGTTAAGGCCTGTAATGTTTAATAATTTGAGAATATTGGGTTTCACGTGAAACAATGTGATTTGCTTATCTTCTTCCTTGAGGCGCTTTAAGGCCCCAATAAGTACGCCAAGGCCGGTACTGTCAATGTACTCTAAGTTTTCCAGATTGATTTCCACCGGTTCTTTTTGTTTTTCAAACATTTCCTGAAAGGTGCTCTTTAATTCCGCTGCGGTATAGATGTCGATTTCTCCGTCCAGTTCCATTTTCCATATCCCATGTTCTTCTTCAAATTTTTTCTTTATTTTTAAAGACATAACATCTCCCCCATTTTTAATGTATATTAACTACTTTACTATAAAATATCCACAATGAAAAGAAAAATTTAGTTAAATCTTAGTACTTTTGCCTATTTTACATATTTCGACAAGTTTCTGCATTCTATAGAAAGTTCAAAAGCCCTTCCTTGCCAAGGCAAAAAAGGACTCTTTATTAATCTATTTTGTCAAATTTATTCCATATCGTCTTCGAGATTTTCTTCCTTTGCCATAATGGCTAAGGAAACGATATAGGTATGCTCATCGGTACGAATGAGCCGTACACCGCTGGTATTTCTTCCGGTTTTGGATACTTCTCCAATGTTGAAGCGAATCATGGTGCCGTCATTGGTAATTACCAAGGCCTCTTCATCTTCGGTTACCAGTCTGGCTCCCACCACATTACCGGTTTTTTCAGTGATTCGATAGGTTTTGATTCCCTTTCCCCCTCGACCCTGGATTCGATAATCCCCGAGCTCGGTTCGTTTTCCATGTCCCTTTTCGCTGACCAGCAGTAAGGTTTTACCCTCTTTTAATATCTGCATGGAAACCACTTCATCTTCCCTGGTAAGTTTAATTCCCCGTACGCCCATGGCGCTTCTTCCCACTTCTCTGATATCTGATTGGGGGAACCGGATGGATTTACCCTTCGTGGTAATCAGCATTATTTCATCCTGGTCATTGCCGCAGCGGACACTGATCAACTCATCGTCCTCTTTAAACTTAATGGCGGTAAGCCCGTTTTTCCGTGAATTTCTGAAATGGCTCAGCTTGGTTTTTTTGATTAAGCCTTTTTTCGTTGCCATAAATAAATGCTGATAATCATTTTCCCGTTTCATAGGAATTACCGCAGCAATTTTCTCGGTAGGATCCAGCTGCAGCAAGTTAATAATCGCCGTGCCCTTCGCCTGGCGTTTGGCTTCCGGAATTTCATAAACGTTGATTTTATAGACTTTTCCTTTATTTGTAAAAATAAACAGATAATCATGACTGGAGGTAACAATCATTCGCTCTACAAAGTCTTCCTCCCGGGTGGTTAAGGCTGAAATCCCCTTGCCTCCCCGCTTTTGACTTTTATAGGTATCCACAGGAAGTCTTTTGATATAACCAAAATGGGTCAGGGTAATGACTACCTCTTCCTTTTCGATCATATCCTCCATTTTAAATTCTGTAGGATCCGCAAGAATTTCCGTTCTTCTGGGATCTCCAAACTGGTCTTTAATCTCTAAAAGTTCTTCTTTGATGATTTCCAAAATTCGCTGTTCGCTGGATAAGATGGCTTTCAGCTCATCAATTAAAAGCATCACTTCGTTGTATTCACTCTCCACCTTATCCCGCTCCAAGCCCGTAAGCTTTTGCAGGCGCATCTCTAGTATAGCCGTCGACTGTTTTTCCGACAGCTCAAAGGTTTCCATTAATCCTTCTTTTGCCATTTGGGGGCTTTCCGAAGCTCTAATCAGTTTGATCACTTCATCCAAATGATCCAAGGCAATTTTTAAGCCTTCAAGAATATGGGCTCTGGCCTCGGCTTTCCGAAGATCAAATTCCGTTCTTTTTCGAATAATCGTCTTTTGGTGATTCACATAATGGTGGATCATACTTTGAAGATTAAGGAGTTTCGGCTGTCCATCCACCAGGGCAATCATAATAATACTGAAGGTATCCTGCATTTGCGTATGTTTGTATATCTTGTTCAGCACCACGTTGGGATTGACATCCCGCTTTAATTCAATTACTACCCGAATTCCTTCCCGATTGCTTTCATCTCGAAGATCAATGATGCCTTCGATTTTTTTAAGTTTTACCAGATCCGCAATCCGCTCAATCATTTTCGCTTTGTTGACCTGGTAGGGAATTTCCGTAACGATAATTCGGCTTTTATTACCCGCCATTTCTTCAATTTCTGATTTGGCCCGAACCACCACCCGGCCTCTGCCGGTTCGATAAGCGTCCTTAATGCTTTCTTTTCCCATAATGGTGGAACCCGTGGGAAAATCCGGTCCTTGAATGGACTCCATCAATTCTTCCAGGGTAATTTCCGGATTATCGATATAATCAATGACCCCGGTGATCACTTCTTCCAGATTATGAGGGGGAATGGATGTGGCCATTCCTACAGCGATCCCATTGGAACCGTTGACTAAGAGATTCGGATAACGGCTGGGCAGCACGTCCGGCTCTTTTAGGGTATCATCAAAGTTGTTGCTGAAGGTTACGGTTTCTTTATCCATATCCCGGGTCATCTCCAGGGAAAGTTTGGTCAGTTTTGCTTCCGTATAACGCATGGCTGCTGCACTGTCTCCATCAATGGAACCAAAGTTTCCATGACCGTCGATTAATTCATATCTGGTTGAAAATTCCTGGGACATTCTTACCATGGCATCGTAAACCGCCGTATCTCCATGGGGGTGATACTTACCCAGTACATCCCCGACAATACGGGCGGATTTCCGGTAAGCTTTATCCGGAGTAAATCCCAGTTCCTTCATGGCAAACAGAATCCTTCGGTGTACGGGCTTTAAGCCGTCTTCTACCCGAGGCAATGCCCTTCCCACGATAACACTCATGGCATAATCCATATAGGATTTTTTCATTTCTCCTTCAATTCCTATGGGAATAACGTTTTGTCTTTCCTCTTCCATTGCTCTCACTCCTTGCCGATTTCTAAATCCTTAAGTATATATCCAATAATCCGGTTATTAGCCTTTACTTATATTGCTGATTTGCCTTATCTGTTTTTTATGATACTTAAACATCGAGATTTCGAACATATTTTGCATTTCGCTCAATAAAAGCCCGTCTTGGTTCCACTTTATCTCCCATCAGGGTCGTAAATATTTCATCGGCCATGGTAGCATCTTCAATATCCACTTGAAGCAGGGTTCGGTGATCCGGGTCCATGGTCGTATCCCATAGCTGATCCGGATTCATTTCTCCAAGACCTTTGTATCGCTGGAGTTCCACTTTGTCACCGAGCTCATCCACAATGCCCCGCATTTCTTTTTCCGTATAGGCATAAATGATTTTTTTCCCTTTTTTAATTTTATAAAGGGGGGGCTGGGCCACATAAATGTAGCCGTGATCCAATAGCGGCCGCATATATCGGTAAAAGAAGGTCAGCAGTAAGGTTCGAATATGGGCTCCGTCCACGTCCGCATCGGTCATGATTACAATTTTATGATACCGGGCCCGCTGTATATCAAATTCATTACCGATTCCCGTGCCAAAGGCGGTAATCATGGATTTAATTTCGTTGAAATTTAATATTTTATCCAGTCTTGCCTTCTCCACATTCAGTATTTTTCCCCGTAGAGGCAAGATGGCCTGGGTATTTCGATCCCGTCCCTGTTTGGCGCTGCCCCCTGCCGAGTCTCCCTCCACCAGGTATATTTCCGATAATGCGGGATCCTTCTCGGAACAGTCCGCAAGTTTTCCCGGTAGGGCTGTGCTTTCCAGTACGCTTTTTCTTCTCGTAAGTTCCCGGGCTTTTTTCGCAGCTTCCCGGGCATTCTTTGCCCGTAAGGATTTTTCCACAATCTGCTTGGCTTCTTTCGGATGTTCTTCCAGGAAGGCATTGATATACTCCGCCGTCAGGGTATCTACCGCCCCTCGCACTTCCGTATTTCCCAGCTTCGTTTTGGTTTGTCCCTCAAACTGAGGATCCATGATTTTCACGGAAATAATGGCGGTCAGCCCTTCCCGGATATCTTCCCCCAGTAAGGATCCGTCCTTTTCTTTAATCAGTCCGTTTTTCTTTACATAATCGTTGATGCTTCGGGTGAGGGCGGTTTTAAAACCGGAAAGATGACTGCCTCCTTCATGGGTATTGATATTATTGGCATAGCTGAAAATGCTTTCAGTGTAGGTTGTCGTATATTGCAGGGCTACCTCTAAAGCAATATCATCTTTTTCTTTGTCGATATAAATCACTTCTTCATGGATATGCTCCCGGTTCTTATTCAGGTGCATTACAAATTCCTTAATGCCCCCTTCATAGTAAAAGTGACTCTCCTCTTCCGACCGTTCATCGGTAAAGTTGATTCGAATGCCTTTATTCAAAAAAGCCAGTTCCCGTAGGCGATGTTCCACGGTATCATACTGAAAATCGATTTCCTCAAAAATATCCGGATCCGCCTTGAAAGTAATCCGGGTTCCGGTTTTTTCCGTAACTCCGATTTCTTGAATCGGGGTTTTGGGAATCCCTCGTACATATTCCTGAATATACATCTTGCCTCCGGTGAAAATTTCCGCCTTTAGATACTCGGAAAGGGCATTTACCACAGAAATCCCTACACCATGAAGACCTCCCGATACTTTATAGCCTTCCCCTCCAAATTTTCCTCCCGCATGGAGTACGGTCAGTACGGTTTCCAATGTGGATTTTTGAGTTTTAGGATGCATATCCACGGGGATACCCCGACCGTCATCTTCCACAATTACGGTATTGTCCTTCTTTATGAGCACACTGATATTTTTACAGTATCCGGCCAGGGCCTCATCAATACTGTTATCCACCACTTCGTACACCAGCTGATGAAGACCTCTCTCACCGGTACTTCCGATATACATTCCCGGTCTTTTTCTTACGGGGTCTAAGCCCTCTAGTACTTGAATTTGATCCGCATTATACTGCCGTTCTTTTTCCATTTTCTTCTACCTCCTATTGACACCAAAAACCCACCTATTTGAATTTATTTCCTCGACTTAACAAGGTAAAGGCCGTAATAGGTGAGTAATAAATTTTTATCGGTTGATTTTTTCCTTGGATAAATATCACCGACCGACTTTTTCCTTTTTCCAGGGTAATAACCCTTCCCGCCTCTTCCATTTTTTTCAGAAGCTCCCGGTTGACCTTGGATTGCTGAAAAGCTTTTACATCAAAAATATATAATAAATCTCGACGGGATACGATTGCATTTCCTCCAAGATGTATATACACAGGAATTCCTCCTATCTTACTATTATAACCTTTCTTAATTAACTATGAAACAGATTTTTGAAGGATTTTTATTTTTCCTCCCCGAACTTCATAAAGGTTCATGGATTCTATTTTTTCCATGGATTCCATGGAGGTGCTGGTAATGAAGGTCTGAATATTCTTTAA
>SKRE01000095.1 GCA_007118655.1 Clostridiales bacterium
ATTTAGAGGAGGTCATTAATTTGACAGGAAAAGTAAAATGGTTTAACTCAGAAAAAGGATTTGGATTTATCGAAAGAGAAGAAGGAGACGACGTATTCGTACACTTCTCAGCAATTCAAACCGAAGGATTCAAGACTTTAGAAGAAGGTCAAGAAGTTGAATTCGAAATCGTTGAAGGCGACAGAGGTCCACAAGCTGCTAACGTAACAAAAGCGTAGTAGTAGAAGGATTAAAGTAACTCGTTTGTAATCACTAGATATTTTATTCTATTAAAATAATTATTTACAAATGACAGACCTTAAAGGCCAATTCCTTTAATTTTAAAGGAATTGCCTTTTTTTATGGCTGGAAACGGATTACAGGAAACCGTCGTCGATTATGAAGGCAAGACGGAACTTTATATCAATAGGAGCCGGGATGGAATGTGGATTCCCGGCATAAAAAGCGGTGGAAGCCGATGCGATAAATCTCTTTTAGTTAGTGATTTTCCCTATTGATTAGAGGTATTGAAAAAAGCAGAGGCAAGAAAAAAGACCTCTTAAGTGCCGTCTAGGAAAAGTGGAAAATCAAAAAACAAAGGAGAATGATTAATTGAGTAATTTTAAAGAATTTATGGTAGATGAGAAGATTTTACATGCATTAGACAAAATGGGGATTGTGGAACCCACAGAGATTCAAAGTCTCGTAATACCCCACGCAAAACTGGATCGAGATATTATTGGGCAGGCCCAAACAGGAACGGGAAAGACCGCAGCTTTTGGTATTCCCACCATTGAAAAAATGCTTCCGGATAAAAAACATCCCCAAGCCATGGTACTGGCTCCCACCAGAGAGCTGGCCATACAGGTAGCGACGGAAATCAATCGATTAAGTCAGTTTAAAAAGATCAATGCTTTAGCGATTTATGGGGGAGAGCCCATCGACCGTCAAATCAAAGCACTGAAGAGAAATCCCGAAATCATTGTGGCCACACCGGGAAGATTTATGGATCATATGCGACGCAAGACCATTCGTCTCGACGATATGTCTGTAGTCATCCTTGATGAGGGTGATGAGATGTTAAACATGGGCTTTATTGAAGATATTGAAACCATCTTTAAAGAGCTTCCAACAGAACGACAGACCATGCTGTTTTCAGCAACTATGCCCAACCGATTGAAAAAAATCGGGGAACGGTTTATGAATAACCCCAAGTCCATCGCCGTAAAGTCCAAGGGGATGACTGTGGATACCATAGAACAACGGTACGTAAAAGTAAAAGAAGCGGAGAAGTTAAATGCGCTTTGCACCTTATTAGTAAAACATCAACCGGAGTCCGCGATTATTTTCGGTCGAACGAAAAGACGAGTGGATGAGTTAACCGGAGCCCTTCAAAGCAACGGTTTTAAAGCAGAAGGTCTTCACGGAGATATGCGTCAGGAAAAAAGAAGCAAAGTGCTTCAACGATTCCGACAGAATAAAATTGAGTTTCTTATTGCAACGGACGTTGCAGCCAGAGGTCTCGATGTAACCGGCGTCACCCATGTATTTAACTTCGACTTACCCCAGGACACGGAAAGTTATGTCCACCGGGTAGGAAGAACGGGAAGAGCCGGGAAAGCCGGGATCGCCTTTACCTTTGTAACGCCGAAGGAAATGGAACTACTCGCCCGGATCGAAGAAAAAACCAACAAAGAAGTGGTAAAAGAATTAATGCCGAGCTTTGATCAACTGACCACAAAAGGCTTTGAAGTTACTGCTGAGAAAATCGTGGATCAAATCGAAGACACGGATTTATTAGAGGCGAGAAAAGTTGCCCGAGAACTATTAGAGCGTTATGATGCTGAGACCGTATTGGCCATGGCCCTTAAACTTTCAACGAAGGCACCGAGACAAGTAGAAAATGTATTGACTGCCGAGTCTCCCATGCGTTCGCAGAAACCTCAGAATCGAAATTCCTCGAAAAAAGGCCGTCCGGCTAACCGGGGCGGACGAAGAACCACCCGTAAGACTTACGGAAAAAGCAGCAACTAATAAAAGACTGAAATAGCAAGGGTTTATGAAGAAAAACCGAAGAGAAACGTAAAAAATTCTACCAATTATGGTAGAATTTTTTTATTTGGGTAGATATAATAGATAAAGCGGTTTTAAATTGACAAGTTTGATATAATAGAGTTAAGAAGCGAAGTGATTTCAATAATGCAGAATGAAGATGAAAATTCTTAAAATACTATTGCTTTAGCAAATATGGAGATGATCAACATGAAAAAATGTTCAGTATGTAAAAAAAATGTAGCAGTAATTTTCGCTGCGGATATGAAAGAGAAGGATTCGGGCATGAAAGGCCTGTGTGTTCCCTGTGCGAAAAAAATGGGTCTGCCCATAGTGGATCAAATCATGGAGCAAACCGGCATGACGGAAGAGGAAGTGGAAGGCTTAATCGAACAGATGAATGATATGTTTGATAATATAGAAGAGGGGGATACCCCCAGTGGCGAAGAAGGAGGAAATCCTTTTATGAAGCTGATAAATGGGGCCAACAGGCCGAAGTCCGATAAAGATGAACCCGTAAAAAGAAAAGAGGAAAAGCCTTCAAAAGAAAGCGGGACCTTCGATAACCCGGATAAGGCCCAAAGTTACTCGGAAGGGGGATCGACAAACAAGGAAAAAACCATCAACAACCCCTTTAAAAAGAAAAAGAAATTCCTGGATCTTTATGGAACCAACCTTACGGATAAAGCGACGGAAGGACTGGTGGACCGAATCATCGGAAGACACCGGGAAATTGACCGGGTGGTACAAATTCTGAATCGAAGAAATAAGAACAATCCCATTCTCATCGGGGAACCGGGGGTTGGGAAAACCGCTATTGCCGAGGGACTTGCGGTCAGAATTATTGATAAACAGGTGCCGGCAAAACTTTTCAATACGGAAATTTACCTGCTGGACCTAACCGCCATCGTGGCAGGCACTCAATTTCGGGGACAGTTTGAAGGAAGAATGAAGTCCATCGTTAAAGAAGCCCACGATCTGGGAAATATCATATTGGTTATTGATGAAGTGCACAATATTATGGGTGCGGGAGAAGTCCACGGGGGCGTAATGAATGCTGCGAATATTTTAAAGCCATCCTTAGCCAAGGGAGAGATCCAAATTATCGGAGCCACAACCCTAGAGGAATACCGAAAACACATTGAAAAAGATGCGGCACTGGAGCGGCGCTTCCAGCCGGTCATGGTGGAGGAGCCCAATATTAAGGACAGCATTGAAATTGTAAGCGGTGTAAAGGATTATTATGAGAAATACCACAGTGTAAAGGTATCGGAAGCGGTAATCGAAGCGGCGGTAAAATTATCGGAGCGCTATATTAATGACCGCTACCTTCCTGATAAAGCCATTGATGTCCTGGATGAAGCGGGATCCAGAGCCAATTTAAAAAACAAAGGGCTTGTGGAGCTTGCGGCCCTGGAAGAAGAAATAGAAATCGTCCGGGAGAAAAAAGAATTTGCGGCAGAGCACAACGATTATGAAAAAGCCGCGGAGTATAAAGCGGATGAACTGATGATTTTGGATAAAATCGAAAAAATACGAAAAGAAACGGAAAATATTGAAATCACCGTGGAAGACATCGCCTATGTCATTGAAACCTGGACAAGAATTCCGGTGCAAAAAATCACGGAAGAGGAAGCCAAAAAACTTCTTAATTTGGAAGAACGCATGCATCGTAGAGTGATCGGACAGGAAAAAGGAATTTCCAGCCTGGCAAAGACCATTCGAAGAAACCGCTCAGGCTTTCGAAAGCTGAAAAAACCGGCATCCTTTATCTTTGTAGGTCCTACCGGCGTGGGGAAAACCGAATCCGTAAGAACCTTAGCCCACGAACTCTTTGGAGACGAAGATGCCATGATCCGCATCGACATGTCCGAGTATATGGAAAAACATACGGTCTCCAAGCTTATCGGAGCACCTCCCGGATATGTAGGGTATGATCAGGGGGGGCAATTAACGGAAAAAGTTCGAAGAAAGCCTTACTCCGTGATACTGCTGGATGAAATTGAAAAAGCCCACCCCGATGTATTTAATATGCTCCTGCAGATTTTAGAGGACGGACGGCTTACGGACAATCAGGGAAAAACCGTTCATTTTGACAACACGGTCATCGTCATGACCTCGAATGTGGGAACCGAAGCGAAATCCCATAACATTGGATTCAACCAAAGCGGTTATGAAGCCATGGAAAGCAAAGTAAGAGAGAAACTTAAAGAAGCCTTCCGGCCGGAATTCTTAAACCGGGTGGATGAAATCGTGGTATTTACCGAACTTTCCAAGGATGAGCTTAAAAAAATCATTGATCTGATGCTCCTGGAAGTTCGCCGGGAAGCCTTAGAGCAAAATATTGATTTAAGCGTCACGGAAGAAGTAAAGGATCTAATTCTGGAAAAAGGCTACGATCAAAAATACGGAGCCAGACCCCTTCGAAGAACCGTGCAGCGATTGATTGAAGATGAAATTGCAGAAATGTTTTTAAAAGGCATTGTAACGGAAGGCTCAAAAATTGAGATTTATGTAGAAAAAGGAACGCTGCAGTTTCACGTGGAACAAATCAAGGCACCGGTGTAA
>SKRE01000087.1 GCA_007118655.1 Clostridiales bacterium
CTATGTTTTGTGCTATGTTTTGTACTAGCTTTTATACACTTTGTTTATGCTATAAAATAATACTATCAGTTCTAAATCTACTTTACCCCATTTCCCCTTAAAAATCTAATCTTTTAAAAACCTTTATGTACAGAAAACCAATGAAGACTCCTTCATTGGTTTTCTAAAAAATTCTTTCTATTTCATATCTTAAAAAACTTCACTTTATATTTTTTTGATATATTATCGAAGATTATTATTTATCGACTCTAGTTTTACAGCTTCTATCTTACTCTAACATCTCGATTCTTATAAGTCTTCTCCGATGGATTGTCCTGCGATTCGGCCGAATACGATAAGGTCTGCAAGTGCATTTCCACCTAAGCGGTTGGCTCCGTGAATTCCTCCAACGGTCTCTCCAACTGCATAAAGACCTTCAATTACGTCTCCCTCTTCGTTGAGTACCTGGGTTCGCTCGTTAATTTGAAGTCCTCCCATTGTATGGTGTACTGCTGGTCCTACTGCAATTCCGTAGAAAGGTCCTTCCGAAATTGATGTTTCTAAATCTTCTCTACCGAAATCTTCATCGGCTCCTGCGTCTACAAAATCATTGTAATTAGTTACGGTATTTTCTAGCACGCCAGTGTCCATACCTAAGGCTTCTGCTAATTCTTCTAAAGTCTCACCTTCAGTAACCAGTCCTCGGTCCACATAACCTTCAATAGCACTTAAAGACTCTCGAAGATCATGATCGAAAACCAAGTATGAGTATCCTTCGGTTTGGTCCAAGGTTGCTTCCGATACTACGTCTCGGGTACCCAGTTCGTTAACAAATCTTTCGCCTTCAAGATTTACTAAGATTGCGCCATTTCCACGAACCGCTTCGGTAATCATATAATTCTCTTCCGGATTTACCGTTGGATGAGTTTGAATTTCTTCCATATCGATTAATGCGGCACCGATACTTTGAGCCATGGTAATCCCGTCTCCCTCGGCTCCAGGATGATTTGTTGTGCCAAATCCTTCCAAACTTTCATCGTAATCCACCAGCATGGTAGTGTTTGATCCGAATCCTCCGGTTGCCACAACTACGGCTTTCGCAGAAATCGTGTACTCACCATCTCCATTTTGCACAACAATCCCTACAATTCTTCCATCTTCTTCCAAAATTTCAACAGCTTCGGTGCTGGTTAAAATTTCAATTCCTTCATCTTCCGCATTGGTACTAAGGACTTGCACCAAATGAGGACCAACAGCGGCTCCGCCGGTAGGACGGTGAGTTCTGTCTACACTGGATCCTCCAAGTCGACCCACGTCACTTAAATCGGCTCCCATTCCAATCAACCATTCTACGGCATCCGCTGCATTTTGCGTAAGAATTTCAACAAGTTCAGGATTGTTTTTGTCCTGACCTCCGGTCATGGTATCTTCGTAGTGGGTTTCCCAACTATCTTCAATGTCCAATGCTTCTTGAGCAGAGGTTCCTGCTGCGTTCATTCCTCCGGTTGCTCGCAGCGTGTTTCCTCCTACAAAGCTCATTTTTTCAACTACTACAACTTCATGTCCTGCCTCTCGGGCTTCAAGGGCTGCTGCCAATCCTGCCCCTCCGGCACCGATAATAACTACGTCAGTTTCTCGGTCCTCGGCTGCTGAATCTTCCTGGTCTCCATTTTCCGTGTCAACGGCTCCGTTTTCCTCTTCCGTCCCCTCCTCATCAGTAGTTCCGTTACAGGCAACAAATGCCGTCATCAACATAAAAAAGATCAATAATAATGCGATTTTTTTCATTAATTTCATTTTTATTCCTCCTTAAGTCTGTTTTCTGTTTCACAAACTTAGTATACATCCTCAAGGAGGTTATGTTAAGATTTTGTCAATATGGTTTCTTTTGTTCATATTGTTCACGGTTCTTCCAGCGATACAAATACTTGGGCCGTCCCACACTGCCGTACTCAATACTCATGGACACCAGGCCCTTTTCATAAAGATATTCCAAATACCTTCGAATTGTAACCCTTCCCAGGTCCAAATTCTTCGCTAACTCCCCAGCGGATTTCCCTTCCTTGAGGATCATTAAATACTCGGCTATATAATGGAGCGTTTCTTTTTGAATCCCTTTCGTATCTTCTAGCTCAAGGATTTCCAACGGTAAGGTTGGGTCTTCTTTATATCCCGGGCTCTTTATGGTTCCTTCCATGCTTTTTATAGGCTCTTTATAGGCTAAGGCACGACTGTTCAAATTAAAAAGCTGATCCAGCCGTTTCTGGGTGAATACTTCCTCTTTTTTTAATTGTTCTTTCTGTTCCATATAGGCTTCTAAGGTGGCGGCCAGGCGATGGAAACTAAAAGGTTTGATTAGATAGTCAAAAACCCCCAGACGCTTCGCTTCTTCTATAGTGGCTTTATCCTTGGCAGCGCTTACTACAATCACATCCACATTTTTTTTTGATTGTCTCAGAGCCAAAAGTACCTCCAGGCCGTTCATCTCAGGAATGAATAAATCTAATATAATCAAGTCCACTTCATTTATTAGCAGCCAGTCCCGGGCATCTTTCCCCTTAGAAAGAATCTTGACCAATTGCAGTTCTTCAATGGACGTAAGAAACTGCTCATGAATTTTCGCTACCATGGGATCATCTTCAACAATAGCTATTCGATACATAAGATCCTCTCCTCCATAATTCCTTATTAATTACCGATACTTCTACTTTTACTACTTCCATAATATATAGGCCTCTAATCTTCGTCAAGTTCTTTTCGGTCCCACAGCAGAAAACGGGATGCCGCAATTTTCCCTCTACCCGCGGTTCTCTCTCTCATCCTAAGTTCCTTAACCCTTTATTTTTCTCTTGACAAAATTCTTCCAGTCAAATATGCTAAGTTGCAACACTAACTTAGTAACTATCGTAAAATGATGATTCCACCGAAACACCATTACTGCGAAAGGGGGGGCGATGATTTGTGAAAGCATTGAAAGGCTCAGAACCAATCTATATACAAATAGGAAACTGGTTAGAAAATGAAATCCTGTCGGGACGGGTAAACCCCCGGGAGAAGATTTACTCCCAATACAAACTCTCGGAGATTTTCGGCATCAACCCCGCAACCGCCCTAAAGGGTTTAAACCTCCTGGTGGATAAAGGGATCGTCTATAAAAAACGGGGTTTGGGAATGTTTGTTTCCCACGACGCGCTGAACATTTTAAAAAAAGAACATAAAAATGAAGTGCTGACCGAACAAATTCGGGGATTGGTGGCTGAGGCGAAGCTGCTGGATGTCTCAGAAGAGGAACTGATCTATATGTTGAAAAAGGAAATGCGAAAAGCAATGCAACACCAGACAAAAAAGGGGGATGACCAACAATGATCCGATGTGATGAACTGACAAAGTATTTCAACGGTACCCGAGCCTTAGACGGCTGCAGTTTTGAAATTTCAGAGCCCACCCTTACCGGGGTAATCGGTGTTAACGGCGCAGGGAAAACTACATTGTTTAAAAGTATAGCAGGATTCTTGAAACCCACCAAAGGTGAAGTCTATATCCTGGATGAGCAGGCCTTTCAAAATATTATTGCAGCCCAAAATGTGATGCTGACCGAAGACGGCATGAGCTTTTACCCCACGGCTTCGTTGCATGAACTGATTGGATCCTACAGCCGGTTCTATCCGAACTTTGATCAGTCTTTAGCCATAAAACTGACGGAATATTTCCGTCTTGAGGAAAAAAAGAAATACAATGAGTTATCCAAAGGGATGAAAAGCACCTTCCGGTTAATTCTTGCCCTGTCCGCAAGAGCTCCCATAACTTTATTGGATGAGCCCACTACGGGAATGGACCCCGGAGTTCGAAAAGAACTTTTCGAGCTGATCCTAAAGGATTACATCAAAGTCCCCCGTATCATTCTGATCTCCAGCCATTATCTCGGAGAGATGGAGGAATTACTAGACAGCATCCTCTTTATCCATGAAGGTAAGGTGTTAAAACATGATGATGTTGAAGAATTTCAAACTTTTCTAACGGGGGTTCAAGGGGCGCCTAAGTTGATTGAATCTCTGGAAGATAAACTGCAGATCTATGACTGCAAGGATTTTGGGGCGGGGATTCGTCGCATTATCGTAGAAAGCAAGGATCTTGAGTCTCTCAGTTTAAAAGAAGATGTGATGAACAGCTTAACCTTCAAAGGGGTCAGCCCCGAAGATGCCTTCGTGTATCTAACCAAACGGAAAGGAGGCGGTATCGATGAACTCTATCATTCATAAAGATTCCCAAATGTCCGTGGCCTTTGAACAATTTAAAGACAAGCTCTATCATAATTCTTTCGCTTTTTTTCAGCTGATTGCTCTACAAGCTCTGGGATATCTTTTTTCTTTTTCCAGCAGCATGACTGGAATAGGAGATCAGCATTTTATGCTCAGCATCCGTCACATCAGTCCCATTCCTCTTTTTATCATGAGTGTCATTTGGATTGTAGTCCAGGCTTTTGGCTTTTCCGGTGAAAAACGACGGGAGTATTATATGGTCTCTAACAATTTCACCGCCTACTTTTCCGATATCGCGGTGTTGGAAATCTATGCAGTAATCATTGGAATCACCATGGTCTTTTCAGGACCCATGCTTCAGCTTCTGGCAGGTTTAAGTTCTGGGTATCCAAATCTGGGCACAACCTATGATTCCATGACCGCACTCCATTACCTGTCCCTGTTTATCACCACTACCTTTTATGCCCTGCTTTTTGGTGCCGGGGCTTACTTTCTTGGAATTCTAAGGAGTCGGTACCAATCTTTTTTGGTCATCGGCAGTATCGCTTTTATTCTTCTGCTGATCACTTGGAGCCTGCTGGGAATCCGCTTTATCGGCCCCGGCTTTAATATCGGCACCGCAGGCGTCAAACAGTTTTACGTTCAAGAAACAAGTATAATGCTCTGGCTCATAAAGATCATAGGAAGCCTTGGCGCTCTTTATGGCCTCAGTTGGCTGGCAATCAAAAATCTGGAGGTGAATAGATAATGTATGCAATTTTACCCTTTGCTTTTATTCTCTTTTTACTGCTGGTAATCTTTCTCAGCCGATTTTTCGGAAAGAAAATTTCAACAAAACTTTCCATTCGGTTGATGGGCGTATACGGGATGATCCTGCTTCTTTCTCCCTTCCTTGCCGCCTTTGCCACAGATACTGTAGATAAAGATGATGGGATTACAGAAACTCCGGACTTTTATTACCAGGAAATTCTTGAAAACTACGGGAACTATAGCTTGGAAAACCTGCAAAATGAAGAATATTTGAAGGTTATTAAGGAAACGGAACTCCGGGTTTCCACAGAGAGCTTCTCTGATGATGATCCCTTTGTGATCTCTACTACCGGCTTAAATGTCGACGGATGGTATGATAGGGACTACGGATATACTATGATCGTGGAGCGAAGTGATGAAGTGGAGAACATTATAATCACCCAATTTCAGCAAAGAGGTTTTATTCAAGGCTATGAAGTTACCCAAGGCTTTGAGCCCTGGACCTGGACGCTGGATCACTGGGGACAGGGCGCAGGACGGCTGAAAGCGACACTGAACCGTTCAGAAATCAGCCTATTCACCCTTACCCCACCGCCCTTTGCCTTCCAATTTGATGAAGGCATCGCCAGCGACCGTTTCGGAGGTAGTCAGGTTCCCTCCCTTAATGTGGGGACGATTAATTGGATTCTGATCCCCGAGGATCTACCCATTCGTTTTCAGGGCTCCGAGCCCCATCGCCTGATCGAACGTGACAGCGGGACGGAGTAATTGTCCTCACCCTCAGTCTGCTTGATCAAAGCATGAATTACAAGCAATATAATAATTCCTAAGTTACAACTTTTAAGGAACCCTAAGGGATATATACTATTTACGTTCGAATCTAAGACAATATTACTATGCAGGAGGAGATGTTAATGATGGGAGTTAATATAGTGGGTTTGTTCATGTTACCGATATTATCCATAATACCAATTTTGGTATTATACTTTGTAATTAAGTTCGCCGTAAAAAATGCAATTAAAGAATTAAAACAAGAAAACAATCTTTAAGCTATAAATCATAAACTGAGGGTACCAGAGGGTCACATCAGGTACAATCCCCTGGTACTCTTCGTTCCCAGGCCAGATTTGATATGTGTGAAGGGCTACTAAGTCTCCCTCTGCCACAGCCCGAACAAATTCGATTTTCTTACCCGGATACGCCTTTGCCCTATCACACAGTTTTTATTTGATTCTAACTCATTACTCATGATATCCTCCTTTAATAATTCCTTCCCATACTATATTCTCAAAAAAAAAAGAGGACGATTACTCCGTCCCCTTGTCTTCCTTGTCTTTCATCTCTTTATTTATTTAATTTTTTTGCAATGCCTGCGATATAGCGGCCTTGATACCGTGCGCCGTCTAACTCATTTTCCGAAGGCATTCGGGATCCGTCAGGAGCAGCAATGGTGGATGCTCCGTAAGGAGATCCTCCGGTGATTTCATTAATTTTAGATTGACCTTCAAATGTATAGGGTAGACCGGCGATGATCATTCCCTGATGAAGCATTGTGGAATGGAAACTGGTTATTGTAGTTTCCTGTCCTCCATGCTGTGTGTTTGAACTGGTAAATACCCCACCGACTTTTCCGACTAATTTCCCTTCCGCCCAGAGGCCTCCAGTGGAATCTAAAAACTGACGCATTTGGCCGACCATGTTTCCGAACCGTGTGGGGGTTCCAAAAATGATGGCGTCGGCCTCGGCTAAATCATCCGGTGAGACCACGGGTAAGGTTCTAAAAGTCTTTTGTGCTTCCATGGCTCCCATTTTTTCTATTACTTTATCGGGCAGTGTTTCAGGAACTCTCATTATTATCCCTTCCATTCCCTCCACTTCTTCAACACCCTCTTTAACTGCTTGGGCCATCTTATAAATGTGTCCGTACAATGAGTAAATCGGTATTACTACTTTCATTTATATTCCTCCTTATAGTATTTATCTTATGTTTCCCGAATGAACCGGGTATTTTTTCAACCTATTCTTTTAGTTACCCGAAAGAAAAACCCCTAAACATTAATTGAGAATAATAATCAACAAATCCTAAATAAGAACGAAAAAAAGTCCTCCAAAGAGGACTTTCCTTCCATGTGCGAAGCTATTAACTTTTCTTAAATTGTTAAAGCAAAACAATTGCTTACCTAACTTTGACGTACGCCTACTTAACCCCAGCCGCTCGTAATATCAGCTAATTTTCCCAGGATTGAGTATTCCCTTGGGATCAAAGGTGCTTTTGATGCCCTTCATAATCATAAAGGCCTCTTTTGACAAAGATTCTTCTAAATATGATTTTTTCGCAAATCCAATTCCATGTTCTCCAGAAACCTGACCTTTTAATTCCCTTGCCCGATCATACAATTTTTGGAATACCTTATCCAGTTTATCCTTCCAAATATCCTCCGGTAAATCATCCCGCAGAATATAAATATGAAGGTTTCCATCCCCTGCATGACCAAAACTTTTGATCCGTATATCAAACTCATTTTTCAATTCATTAGAGTACTTCACAAATTCTGCGATGTTGTTTCGCGGCACCACAACGTCACACTCATCCATTTCTGTAGTGGAGGATTTAATCGCCTCTAAAAATGCTCCTCGAGCGGACCAGATCGACTCCTGCCGCTCTTGAGTCTCGGAAATCAGCACATCGATGGCTCCTGCTTCAAGACAAATGTCCGCCACTACTTCATAAGCATTTTCCACTTCTTCCTTGGAGTTTCCGTCGAAGGATAGTAACAAATAAGCATCTGAAGATTTATCGGGAAAATCTTTTCCTAAGAACTCTTCCGATGCCATAATGGTATCTTTTACCATATACTCAATGGCTGTAGGCACATTTTTCGATTTGATAATTTTAGGTACGGTTTCAATGGCGGTTTCCAACTTGTCAAAGGGAACCAGTAGGCTGATCATTTTTTTCGGTAAAGGAAGCAGTCTTAGAGTGGCTTTCGTAACAATTGCCAAAGTACCTTCCGAACCTACAATCAGATCCTTCAGTCCGTAACCGGAACTGTTTTTTACAATCTTTCCTCCGACTTCCATTATTTCTCCGTTAGGCAAAACCAGCTCCATCCCACGTACGTAGTCCCGGGTCACCCCGTATTTTACCGCACGCATTCCACCGGCATTGGTATTGATATTTCCCGCCAGTGTCGCACTTTTTTCTCCCGGATCCGGCGGATAAAATAAATCATGGGACTCCACATATTTCGTTAGCTCCATTAATAGCAATCCCGGCTCTACGGTAACCGTCAAATTCTCTTCGTCAAGTTCCAAAATATTATTCATACGGCTCATATTCATCATAATCCCGCCGTATATTGCGATTGATGCCCCCACAAGACCGGTTCCCTGGCCTCGAGGAGTAACCGGGATGTTGTGCTCATAGGCATATTTCATGATTTTTGATGTTTCTTCAGTAGATATAGGCTCTATCAATACTTCGGGCATGCTGTTTACCCCGACCAGTTCATCCCTTCCAAAGTCTTCACTGATACCTTCTCCTGTAAAGATTCGTTCTTCACCCACGACGGATGTTAGAAAATCCACATCTTTTTGATCTATTTTTTTAAAGTTCATGCTGTAACCTCCTCGGACTGTTTAATCTTCGCTAATAGTTCCGGTATTACATCGTAAACGTCTCCGACAATTGCATAATGGGCTACTTGGAAAATTGGTGCCTTAGGGTCCTTATTGATAGCGAAAATAAAATCAGAATTCGTCATTCCCGCTTTAAATTGAACGGATCCCGATACCCCGCAGGTAATAATCAGCTTCGGTCGTACGGTTCTGCCGCTGAGACCGATTTGGGCTTTCGGATCTCCCCAACCTGCCTCAATTAAGGGTCTGGTAACGGCAACTTTTCCACCCAGTTCTTTCGCTAATAACTCGATCATCT
Source organism: Clostridiales bacterium (assembly GCA_007118655.1). GTDB lineage: Bacteria > Bacillota > Clostridia > Peptostreptococcales > T1SED10-28 > Isachenkonia. The sequence goes on from SKRE01000087.1 coordinate 8,926, forward strand.
CCAAGTCTTCTTCCTTTTTAATGGCTCTTCCCGCAACCACAATAACTTCCGCATCGGCGATATCCTCTTCAACTTCTTTTTCCTTTGAGGATAGTACAGTTATTCCTGAGGATAGGTTCTTTGGCGGTTCGCAAATCATAATTTCTCCCCCAGGCTCATCGGTCCGCTCCGGTGCGTTCATTATTTTATATCGCACAGTGGCAAACTGAGGTCGGCTTTTAGGCGTAGAAATTTGCGCCATGATATTGCCTCCGAAGGCCGGTCGAATTTGAACCAAGTCGGTGTTCTCTTTCATGTCCAGAATGGTACAATCCGCCGTAAGTCCAGTTTTAAACCTTGCAGCGACTCTTGGAGCTAAGGATCTTCCTAAGGGGGTTGCTCCAACTAAAACCGTAGAGGGGGCGACCTTATCGATGAAATCGGAAAAAGCTGCGGTATAAGGCTCTATTTTAAAATCTTTAAAAGCCTCATGATCATAGACGAAGACTTCATCCACCCCGTAATGGAGGATTTCTTCAGCCTGTTCCTTAATATCCGCTCCGATAAATACTGCAAATACAGGATGGTTGATTTTATCCGCCAGTTCTCTTGCTTTTCCGATTAGTTCATAAGTTACCGGGTGGATAATCCCGTTGTCGTGATCCACATAAACTGCAACGCCTTTCCATAGGCTTTTATCAATAAAAACTTCGTCTTCTTCTAATACAAAAGCATCTTCCGGCCCTTTATTTACACAAATCATACACATCTTACATGCGTCGGTGATCTCAACCTCCAGCTTTTTTTCATTCCATTCAATAGCGCCAAAGGGACAGATTTTTATTGCTCTATCGATATCTTGAATATTTTTTTGATTTACAACAATTCTTGCCATGATAAGCCTCCTCTACTTGGTTTTATAGATAAATTTCAAATCAATCAACTGATCATATAATCTTGTTCCCAGATGTTCACCTTCCCAACGCTCACTGGTCGTATTTTGCTCTGGCGGGAATATTTCTTCAACTTGTGTGGGGGAGCCGGACAGGCCGTACCGCTTTTCATTTTTATCTTTAAAATTGTCTAAGGTAAGCTCGATAATCTCTTGATACTTTGTTTTTTTCTTTAATCGGTAGGAGGGCAACCGGGGTTGATAAATTCCTTTTTCCACAGTGATTAAACAGGGATAGGTTACCTCAACGGTTTGGATGGTTGTGGGCATTTCCACTTCCAGAATAATGGACTTTTCTTTTACCTCCACAATGGCTTTTACATTGGCTACGTGGGGAATTCCTAAATACTCCGCCATTTCCGGTCCTACCTGGGCCGTGTCTCCATCGGTGGTTTGTTTTCCGCAAAGGATTAAGTCGAAGTCTCCCGCTTGATAAGCTCCTTGGGATAAGGTATAAGAGGTGGCCAGTACATCGGCCCCTGCAAAACGGCGATCCGTAAGAAGGTACCCTTTATCCAGGCCCATCATATAGGCTTCCCGTATTACTTCCTTAGCCTGGGGAGGCCCCATGGTCATAACGCTGATTTCCCCTCCCATTTGTTCTTTGATTTTCAATGCACTTTCAATGGCATAAAGATCATAAGGGTTCATTTTTGAATCAATTCCCGATCGAATTAAGTTCCCGTTTTCGTCTAACTTAACTTCCGTTGTACCCGGTACTTGTTTAATACATACTAAAGTCTTCATCCTATATCCTTCCTCTCTTCATTTTGGTATAATGGTCCTACCATTATGATTAAATTTTTTATTTTATAATCACGGATACCCCGTCGGGGATGATGGTCATCTCCGCATTACTTCCTTTTATTGCCAAAGCTTTCTCTAAAGCTTCATCCAAGGTGTAGGCATGTTCCATATGCATATCTCGAATCATTTGAGGATCGCATTGATCCGTAACCATGATTACAGTAAACCGGTCCAGGATTCGAGCAAGTATTTGATACTCCCACTGATCAGGCTTTGTCTCCCCTCGGGGGATTTTCATCACACTATCCAGTACTTCCCGCGGTGAAGAAGCTTCCGCCATGGATCGATAAAAATCTTCTCCTCCATGACCGTCATTACAGGCCGCAACCATTATTATAATCCCTTCTGGGTTGCAGCAAGGCTCTGCAGCCGTCATTCCCTTTACTGCTTGATAAATATTTTGATCTAAGGGATAACCGCCATTGGAGGTGATTACGATATCGGATTTCGGTGTTTCTTCGATACTGGAAAGTGCTAACACAAATTCGCATCCCTTTTCATGAGCTTTTTCACTGTGTCCTGCAAAAGCTTCGATGATATTTTTTTCGCTGTCGATTACCACATTTAGAATGAAACTCAATCCTGCTTTTTCTGCAGCGAAGACCATATCTTTGTGAATCGGGTTTTTCTCGATGATCCCGGTTCGGGCATAGTCACTGGCGATAAACTCGGAGCAATGATTGGCCAGTACGGTTTTTGCCCCTGCCACTCCCGGCAATACGCTTTTTCGTCCTCCGGAAAATCCTGCGAAGAAATGGGGTTCGATAAACCCCTCTGCAATCAGCAGTTCCGTCTCTAATGCCACTTTGTTTAACCAGAGATCACCACCGGAAGGCAGTACACCAACATAGCCTAAGCTGTCGTCATCCTTGGAAATATGATTGATCACCGTTTCCTTTTCCACAATTTCTTTTCCGAACTTCTCCAACATTTCCTCTTTGGTGGTGCCCCTGTGATATCCTGTGGCGATTAGAATTTTGATATCGATTGTAGGATTGATCCTCCGGATCCGGCGAAGAAGTATCGGTAGAGTAATACTGCTGGGCACCGGACGGGTGTGGTCACTGGTGATAATTACCATGTTGCTTTTTCCTTTTACCTGGTCTTCCAGGGACTTTGAAGCAATGGGGCTGTCCAAGGCCTTTTTCACGATTTCCTGTTGAGATAGAGTTGGCTTAAAGTGATGGGCTTTTGATTCCAATACCGCAACCACATTATGAGGACTGAAATCTTTTTCGACGACTCCCTTAGCATAAGGAATTCGAATTGGTTTCATATAGAGACTCCTTCCAATTTTCATGTTTTATGATCGGATAACTATTTTCAATCTTAAATCCCCTATTTTGAAAATTTCTCACTTACTTCAATATTGCTCAGATATTCGTTAATTATCAATGTAATATGTTCCCGCATGGCATGAGCCGCTGCTTTAGGATCTTTTCTTTCCAGTGCATGAAATATTTTTTCATGTTGTTCAATTAATACTTCCTGATTTTCCTCTTTCAAGAGTATAATTCCCCGGGCATCTTCAATTAGTGTATCCATCAAGTTTGACAGCATATTTAGAATGTTCGAGAAAAGAAAATTGTTTGCAATTCTGCAAATACTGTAGTGAAAGGCCTTATCAAAGCGAACGCTCATGGCTTCGTTTTTCAACTTCGTCTGGATTCTTAACTGATCGATAATATCTCGAAGCTCTTCAATCTCCTCATCGGTAATCCGTTCCGCTGCCCGATAGGCACTTTCCACTTCTATAATTTTCCGAAGATCCACGATTTCCCGGGGATGGCTCTCGTTTAGCATAAACATCATAGAGAGGGGTTCCACTAAAGCATCGTCGAAGCGATCTTTTATAAAGTTTCCGCCCCCCTGCTTTACCTGTATGATTCCCAGGACTTCCAAGGCTCGCATGGCCTCCCTTACGGAAGTTCTGCTGACATTCAACTGTTCTGCGAGATCCCGCTCCGTGGGAAGTTTGTCTCCCCGATTCAGGGATCCGCTGATGATTTGCTGCTGAATCTCCTCTATAACCACTTCGTATATTTTTTTACTTTTGATCGGCTTAAACATCCCTATTACCTCCACTTATTAGTCAGAATAATGAATACTTAATATTATAACATATTTCACCCTCTATACTAAGTCCCGTGGATTCTAAGCCTTTTTAAATCCCTAACTTGTTTGTTGGTTTCTTCTGATCTTTGTTTTAAGTTATTTGCAAACAATGTTTAGATTTTCCAGATGAGAATATTATTAAAAAAGATTCGGGAATAATCCTATGGAAATATAGGCTACCAAACCTACAATTATGGTATAGATAAAGGCCGGTACGGCGTTTCTCCTAATAACTTTCCCTTCGCTTCCTAAAACCCCTACAGTAGTACAGGCAGCAACCACATTATGAACACTGATCATGTTTCCGGCGGCTCCTCCTACCACTTGTGTTCCGAGAATAATGATTCGAGATGCTTCAATTTGTTCCGCAACTCCGTATTGGAATCCGGAGAATAATATATTCGAGGTTGTGTTGCTTCCTGACATGAAAGCTCCCAGTACGCCGATAAATGGAGAGAAGATCGGCCAAACTCCCTGGAAAGCTCCGGCGGCAGCGGAAGATAGAGCTACCATCATTCCGTCATATCCTGAAAGATTGTTTCCGGAGTTTAGCATTACCTGTACCATCCCTATGGCGAAAACTAAAGCGATGGCTGCAGGAATTACCTGTTTGATCGAATCACCCCAAGTTCTTTTCACCTCTTCCGAGGGCATTTTATGGAGGAAGATAGTCAGCAGCGCCACTAAAATAAAAGGTATAGTTCCCGGCAGATACAGGTACTGCAAGGTGTAAGTAAGACCGGTCCCAAGAATTCCTTCCCATCTAATAAACTGACCTTGTAAAAACCCCTGTATTCCAAAAGCTGGAATTCTTGTGATTACCAGGATTAAGGATACAAGAATGTAGGGAAGCCATGCATTGAAGGGAGAGATTTTCAACTCTTCCTTTTCCACATTTTCTGCATCGACATCGGGTACTTCTAATGTTCCGACCCAAGAGCTGTCCCATTTTGTACGGTTCGCAAAATCCCATACTTTTTTGGGTTGTAAAAATCCCTTTTTAGCAACAGTTATACAAATAGCAATGGCGATCAATCCACCGGCTAAGGACGGCAGTTCCGGTCCGAATACCACGGCGATAAAAACATAGGGTACCATGTAGGACAGCCCTGCAAAGAGAGCAAAGGGGGCAACTTCTAATCCTTCTTTAAAGCTTCGGTTTTCACCGAAAAATTTCGTTAAAATCATGGCGATAGCCAAAGGCATGAATACACCCACTACAGCATGGGGAATCGCTGCCCAGATTCCAACTTGATGGAGAAACTCCGCTTGGCTTAATCCAGCCTCGGCGATCTGACTGCTGATTTCTGCAGAACCCAGTACCGAGGATACCCCACCGATAATCGGTGTTCCTACGGCACCAAAGCTTACCGGTGTGCTATTGGCAATAAGAGCAAGCATCGCCGCTCCCAGGGGAGGGAATCCTAATCCCACCATCAGGGGACCTGCCAGGGCAGCGGGAGTTCCGAAACCAGCGGCTCCTTCAATAAATCCTCCAAATAAGAAAGCTATGATTATAGCTTGAATCCTACGGTCGGGACTGATCCCGTGAAAGGTTTTGTTGATTGTCTTAATTGCGCCGCTGTTTTTTAAAGTGTTCATTAATACAATGGCTCCGAATACGATTATAAGTATGTTAAAGGCACTAAGTCCACCGAATATACTAGCTCCCACTAACTAATCCATGGGCATTTCCCAATAGGTTGCTGCTAATATTACGGCCATGATCCAGGCTATGGGCATAACTTTCTTTGCCGGCCAGTTGAAAACCACCATTAAAATAATTGTCGTTAAAATTGGTAATATTGCTAACAATGCGATCATGAATCTTTTCCTCCTCAGGTTTATTGAATGCATGTTTTTTGTTTTAGTGCTTTCCTGTTTTTGAACTTCTTGTTATCCTTTATAAGCCTTCATTCTAACCTGCTGTTTTATTGTCATCCCTCCTTTAGTGGTCCTATGGTCATACCAATATTTCTTGCAAAAAAATAATGGTCCTATGGTCATACCAATAAACTTATAAAAAAATAAAACCAGCATTTCTTATGTAGCTAAAGCTTGTGATTAATAGTCGTTCTTTCTATATGAATTTTCTGAATTCTACAATTAATTCTACCATTGAATGATTATGCTGTCAATGTGTAATTTTCAATTTATTAAATCTATTTTTTAACAAACATTGAAGCTGATTATATGTTTTCTATTCACCAATTAATCTAAGTAATAATTATGATTTTAAACACTGGATTTTGCTTATATCTTCTTTCGTTTGCTTATATCTTCTTTCGATTGTTTGCTAAAGAAGCGAGGACCCCTTAGAGTTCTCGCTTCTTTAGCCTTTATCTACTTTAATACTTCTTACTCTTCTTTCAACTTTCTTAGGTTAATCTCGCTGATACCTCTATTTCCTTAACTCTACAATGAAATTTACCAAACTAATTCCGTCCTCTTCCGGGATTTGGCTGTAAGCTCTGAGGAGGTCGGTTCCCTCTTTGACTTGGAGACAGCTGATAAACCCCTTCATTTCCGGCATAGTCCTCGATCATAATTTCCACTTTATGATCCGGTCTAAATTCAAAGTCTTCAACTACATACTCCTGTTCCCGGGCAATAAAGGTTTCGTACACTTCACCGTCTACCCGAAGTTCCATATACACAGGGC
>SKRE01000054.1 GCA_007118655.1 Clostridiales bacterium
AAAGTCTTAGGGAAATCATAAGTTTTTCCCAAGGGGATCCTGAAAGGATTGGAGTTCTGAAAAAGAACAGCAGAAAAACCATTGAAGAAAATTACTCCATGGAGGCAATATCCTTAAAATTCGCGGAATTTTATCGGGAGGTTTTAGGTTATGAAAAGGCAAAATAAAAAAATTGTTATTTTAAGTCCCCCCTTTTACTCCCACTTCCAACCCTTAAAAACCCTGGGCAAAGCTTTAAAAACCTTAGGAGCCCGGGTAACGATTGCCTGCAGCACAGATTTCCAAAAAGAGATCGAAGATGGGGGACTGGATTTTTATCCCTTAAATATTAATAAAAACCAAAACACAGGGATTGCAAAGAATTCAAAGCAGGACCGGGAAGAAAAAAAACGGCTGGAGGAATTTTTTCAAGCCACCTACGAAGGGCCGGTGAAAACCCTAATCACCCAAGGGGATCATCGAATCAGGGATATGTTTTCCAATCCCGGGGAGTTGATTGATGGAATTCGACTGTTAAATCAAAAACATCAGCCGGATCTTATGATTGTGGATCAACTTTCCTACGGTGCTACCCTTGCATTAGTCGGACTGGAGATTCCCTTTGTCACCTTTTGTCCTCCCCATCCCAAAACCATAGAGTCCAAAGGGGGTGGTAAGGGATTGACGGAATTCTGGTCACGGGTATTGGAACCTTCAAAAAGAGAGAAGCACTTGTTGGGGCAAAAGCAGAAAGAAGTAAATAATAAGTTTGCAGAAGCTTTTAAAGAAGTCTTTACCACCCATTTTCCTAATAGCCCGGTGGATACGGATTTTCTAGACCATCCTTTTTCCCTAACCTCTCCCTTGGGTGTGTTTTTTAATTACCCGAAGTTCCCCAATCGATCGATGAAAGCCCTTGCAAAGGGAAGGGACGCCTATTATTCCCATTACTGCTTTGAGCCCGAGGCCTTGGAAGGCATCCTTAAATCTCAAGTAGAAAAAGAAAAAAAACGAAAGGTGTTAATATCCTTCGGCACGTTTTTGTCGGTGCGAAAGGATGTTATCGAGGCCCTGATAAAGGGCTTTATCAGCCATAAAGATTCCTGGCACATCTATGTGGCCACGGGAGGAAATGAAGAGTTTTTTAAAAAGTTTTCCCCGGACCAGGTCACCCGGGCCGCTTTTTTACCACAAAAAGCCCTGCTTCCCTATATGGATTTGGTTGTACATCATGGGGGCGCCAACAGTTTCACCGAAACGCTGTATTACGGAAAACCGATGATGATTCTGCCCTTTTCCAGTGACCAATTTGCCATTGCCTATGATGCAGAGAAAAACCATATAGGGGAAGTGTTGGATCCGAATCACCTTACCATGGAGAAAATTCATCAAGCAATTGAAAAGCTAGGGGCTAAAGAAGTTCAAAACAGTGTTCAGTACTGGAAGGAAAAAAGCCGAGAAAAAGGGCCCCTGATGGGAGCCCGGTGGATAATGGACCTTTTATAACAAAAAGCGGTACCAAGAACCAAGGAATACTTTTGTGTTAGTCTGCAAATTCAATGGTATCCATAATATCCATTACTTTATCGATCATATCATCGTATTGCTCCGGGTCGCTAAAGAAATAAACCCGAAATACAAGATTCTCTTTTGCAACGATACTGATTTTTTGTCGTTGCTGATCGGGGGTATCTTCTGTAAGGTAAACCTCTAAATTTTCCAGATGGGCCCGTGCCATGGTTAGGGATTGCTCGGGTTCTCCGTCTGCATCTTCCAGGTTCCTAAGAAGTTCATAGAGTCCCTCTTGAAATTCCTCATTATTAATGATCTCCTCTGTAAAAGATTTCGAGTCATCCTGGGCAGACAGATAATCCTGAATCTGATCATACTGGGTCAGCTCCTCGGATAAAATTCCGTACAGAACTTCGGCAGTACCCTGTAAAAGATCGAGTTCCAGCAGGAGGGATTTTCCGGCGTAACCGTCGATTTCGACGTCTTCAAAAGAAATTTGGGTAATATAATCTTCCTTTTCCGCAGATTCCAGGCCCTGGGTAAATTCTTCGGCTACCCGGTCGTCAAAATCCTCCTGTCCCTCAAGATTGTCCACGGTTTCCGCTTCAAAAACAAAATCATAACCGGATCCTTTTTCGATGATCACCAAGCTGATGCCCGGAGACCCTGAGCCGCTGACCAGCCATTCTGCAGGATGTTGAAAGGTTATGTAGTCGTCTTCGTAGGTGATGTACGCCTGCTCGGAGGGACCATTATTGCCGGTGCTTTCCTCTGGAAGGCCGGGATCTTCCTCGGTACAGCCAATGATAAAACCGAGAAGGAGCACCGAGAGTAGTAGGATCATGAGTTTCTTTGTCATAAGTAATGCCTCCTTAATAAAAGTGCGTATACCTCATTGTAACGTAAGCCATAGGGCATGTCTAGAAAACTTCTAAGGACAATGAAATAAAAATTTATCAGTGAATATTAGAACTTCCTTCAAAAACAATACACAAGTTAAGTATTTTGATTATCGATAAAAAAGCAGGTATAAAGGTTATAAAAATAGGGTATATAGGTTATAATGACAAGTAAACATATTAAAAGGAGGATTTTTATGATACCAACACCCCATATTGAAGCGAAGAATCAAAATGAAATTGCCAAAACCGTACTGATGCCGGGAGACCCCCTGCGGGCAAAATTTATTGCCGATACCTTTTTAGAGGACGTGGTACAGTTTAACGAAGTGCGTAATATGCTGGGATACACCGGGACCTACAAGGGACGAAAAATCTCGGTTATGGCCAGCGGCATGGGTATGCCGAGCATCGGAATATACTCCTATGAGCTGTACGAATTTTACGGTGTGGAAAACATCATTCGAATCGGATCCTGTGGAGGATATACAGAGAAGGTGAAACTTTATGACGTAATCCTTGCCATGGATGCCTGGAGTGAGTCCAGTTACGCCAAGGTTCAAGGGGGTTATGACAAGGAGATCATTGAGAGTACGGAAAGTTTAAATGTTAAACTTACGGAGTATGCCAAGGACTTAAATATCCCGATGCATAGGGAAAGAATTCACTCTTCTGACGTATTTTACCGGGAAAACTTTGAGGAATACCAGGAAATTTATCAAAAGCATGGTTGTGTAGGCGTTGAAATGGAGGCCTTTGCGTTGTTTCATAATGCCAAGGTTCTTGGGAAAAAAGCCGCCTGCTTACTGACCGTATCCGATAATCTGGCCACAAAGGAAGCCACTACTTCCGAAGAACGGCAAAATGCTTTTACCAACATGATGAAAATCGCCTTGGAAATGGCGGAGTAGCTTTCGGGTATAAATAAAAAACAGACTTTCCTTTATGTAGAAGGATTAATTAAAATCTAATACATGGAAGGGAAGTTTTTCTGTTAAAAATATTTCTTATTCAAAAAAGTTTTAGCAGGTTATTAGATAGTTTTGGGTATAAAACTATAATAGGTTAGGTTTAGGACAGTTCTTATGGTGAGTTTTTAATTTTCATGGTAGATATCCCCCTTAAAGGGTGGTACACTGGGAAGGTATTTATACAGAAAGGACGGTAGACAAATGAGTGATATAGAGAAAACTTTAGATCAATGCCGTAAACCCCAAGGAGATGAGGGAAAAGAAATCGTAGAGAAAATGAATAAAAATCATTATGAGGTTACCGGCTGGGGACTTCAAATGTTGACCATAGAAGATGATTCCCAAGTAATCGATCTGGGCTGCGGAGGAGGGAAGACGGTTCAGCGTTTGGCGATTCACACCCCTGAGGGAAAAGTTTTCGGCCTTGATTATTCCGAGGACTGTGTAGACTGGGCAAATGAGATGAATCACCGGGCGGTTGAAGAGGGGAAAGTAGTCATTATCCGCGGCGAGGTGGAAAACACCCCCTTTGAAGATGAAAATTTTGATGTTGCCACCGCAGTGGAAACGATTTATTTCTGGCCGGACATTCAAAAATCCTTCAAAGAGATTCACCGAATTTTAAAAACCGGGGGGCAGTTTTTAATCATTAATGAAGCCTATCCCGATGAAAAGAACAAGGAAAAAAATAAGGTCTATGAAGACGTGGGGAACATGGTGATCCCTTCACCCGAGGAATTAACTTCCTGGCTAACGGAAGCGGGATTTAAGGACATTGCCATCGAACTGGAAGAAGAAAAAAACTGGTTGAGAGCCCTGGCTCGAAAGTAAATACTTAAAGCAGGATTGAGGATTGCAGAATACACTTTTGTTGCTATTATACAATGATCTTTCTAATAAATAGGCATAGGAAAAGAGGCAGTACATCATCGATGGGATGGTGGGCGGCCTCTTTTTTGCTGTATATTTCAGTATGCAAAGTCGATGAATCAGAGATAATAGGACAAAAGGAGAGGCCGGTTTTGTGCCGTCATGACACGAAAAACCGGCCTCTCTTTATGGTTACGCTGGATTGCCTTTTTTTAACCGCAATGCCGAGAAGTCTCCCTCCTCTTAGCCTTCCTTACTCACAAAGTGAGAGCGTAGGTGGGAGATGAATCGGTGGTTTAGAACTTGCATTCGGGGGTATCAA
>SKRE01000199.1 GCA_007118655.1 Clostridiales bacterium
AATCAGGGTGTCCCGCGTTCGAGCCGCGGATGGGTCACCAGTTTGGCCCCTTGGTCAAGCGGTTAAGACACCGCCCTTTCACGGCGGTAACAGGGGTTCGATTCCCCTAGGGGTCACCAATAAAAAAATCCTTTACTGATCATTCAGTAAAGGATTTTTATTTTTTTGTGAATCCTGTGTTGTGAATCCTGTTTATCCGATGGCCGATGGAATTACTGTTTTTCCCAACGAAGGTCTTCGCCGTAGAACTTCAGCACATCAAAATGGGCAATCAACCGGGAAAAAATCCGGTCATCATAGCGCTCCGCCAGCTCCATGGGACTTAAATTCGTGGAAATCATAATTTTCTTCTCCCGAAGAATGCGGCTGTTGATCAAATTAAAAAGTTCACTATTGGTAAAGGAGTTGGTAAGCTCCGCCCCGAGATCGTCAATGATCAGCAGATCCGCCTCAAATAAAAGATTGTATTCCTCCTTATTGCTGCTTCGCCGGAATCGAAGATCTTCCAGGACCTCAATCATTTTAAAAGAAGTCTGGTAAATCACGATATGTCCCCGGTCCAGCAGGGCTTTCGCTACACAGTTGGCTAAGTAGGTTTTCCCAAGGCCCGTGGCCCCGTAAAACAAAAGGTTCTTGGTTTGAGGATCCTGAAAATTCATCACAAAACCTTCCGAGGTGTTTAGAAGATGCATCATATTCTGCCGGGGGGTGAGCTCTTCCTTATCGAAGGTTTCCGAGGAAAACAGATCGATATCAAAGTTATGGAAATTTTCTTTTTCCAGGGTATTGTTCAGGTTGGAAAGATTATAGGCCCGATCTATCAGCTTTTGTTTAAAGCAGGCGCATTTTTTCCCATTCTTTAAAAATCCCCGGTCTTTACAATGCTCACAGTGGTAAACCTTCTCCAGATACGTCAGGGGGATATTGTTTTCCGTAAGGAGCATGGCCCGGTCTTCTTTTAAGTTCTGCATTTTTTTTGAAATACGGTCCATCAGCTGTTGGCTTTCCTCAGGGGTTTCAATGATAGACTTTGATAAGAGGAGTCCCAGTCTTGCAATTTCCTGATCGATTTCTTTGATCCTGGGCACCCGCCGGTATACTTCATCCCTGCGCTGTTTTTTCAAATCTTCGCTTTCTTGGCGAAGGCGGTCATATTCTCGTAAAATTTCCTTGGTATATTGTTGAAACATAAAGGGCCTCCCGTTTATTTTTTGTTTTGTCTTTTCAGGATCAAGGCTTCTAATTCTTCCGCATTATACTTAGAGGTCCGACTGTCGGATAAATGGAACTTCGTTTTAAATTTATCCCTTGCGGGCTTCTTAAGGGAAGGTTTGGAAGGGGAAGACTGTTTCGAAGCCACTCGAAGCTTCTCCACATCCTCCAGGGATTTCACCTGATTTTTATTCCAATTTTTCAGCACCCCGTGGATATAACTGATATTGGGGTTGGCAATTTTAATGGACTCTTCACAGGCCCGAAGAATAATTTCCGAAGAAAAGTGAAATTCATCGAACCAAATATCCATGATTTCCTTTTCTTTTTCAGAGGGTTCCCGGCTTGAAAAGCCTAAAGCTCTAAAAATCCGATTGTACAAAGAGAAACGGTCCTTCGTGGATTCAAGATGTGCCTGGAGCTGTTCCTCCGAGGTAATGCCAAGGTCGTACCAGTTCCTCACAACCCCCCCGACATACTGCACCGTGGATATGTTTTTTTTGTGTTTGGCAAAGCTGTAAGCCTTCACAATCAGGGGCGGCTCAATATTAAAATTGAAGAACCAGCCGAGAATTTCGATTTTCTCATTGGGATAAAGGGAACGATGGATGATTTTATTAATCTCTCCGAACATGGTACGGATTTGGGGAACCTTATTGGCTTCAATCAAGTCCTCCGGGGTGCAATTATAAGGGTTTTTATAATTATCCGGGGACGCTGCAGAAAGGCTTTCATCCGCGGTGTTTTCCGTTGATTTTTCTTCTCGGGGTTCACTGCTGAGGGTCTCTTCTCTTTTGTCCGATGCGTTTTTCCAGTGATGATGCTCCAGCAGATATTTTTCTTTCAAATCAAGAAATTCCACGGAAAAACTTTCCCGGCTTTCATAATCGGAAGAAAGATTTAAGGGGTGCATCTCGATGATTCCTTGAGATTCCCAGTATTTCCAAGCATCAATAACGTCGGATAGGGGAATTTCCAAAACCTTCGCCAGGGACTGATGGGATGTGGCCGGCGGCTCCTGTTGTCCCCCTCCGCCTTGCAGGGACTTTTGATAACCCAGAAGATACACCTTAACATAGGTGCCGTTGGCCTTAGGCAGGTATTTATTTAAGAAAATATTGTCCAGGGATATGGACTCTAACTCTTCGATGGATCGGGATTTTTTAAAAAACATTTTATTCACTCCAATATCATTCATAGTTACTTCATTATAACACATCCCGGGGGGCCGCTGAAACATCGAAAAAATTCGACAAAAAATGCAAAAGAGAACATTTATTGTTGAATCTATAGAAGAGTATGATATAATATAAGTCGTCGGTACTAATTGTTGGAAAAATATCGATGAATGCAAGTAAAAAAAACCGGTTTAGAACTGGAAAACAAGAGGTGAAAACATGGGTTACTTCCAAAAATTGAGGCAGCAAGGGAAAGATCAAATTCGAAAAAGCAGTGCATGGCTGAAGGAAAAAACAGGAACCATGAACTTTCAAAAAAAACAGGAAACCCATAAAAATTACATAGCAGAAAGCCAAGCGCAAGGAAAAGAAAAAATTAAAACAAAATATATTGCCCTTCGAAAAAAAGGCGTAACGATCCTTGGGATCGGTTTAGCCGCCCTGCTTGTAGCGGGGGTCACCCTAAGCAGCGAAGGAGTTCCGATACTGGATCCCACCTATGAAGGTTATATCGTGACCATTGACGAACAGGAAATCGGTGTGGTGGAAAATCGTCACATTGTGCACCAAATGGTGCAGGATATTGAAAATGATCTTCGGGATCAGTACAAAGAAAAAATCGTGGTGGAAGATGAAAATATTTCCTTTACCAAAGGGGAGTTCAAAGAAAAGGAAAGACCCCTGACGGACCTCTCGGCCATGGAGAGAAGAATACTGGCCAGCATCGACTACTATGTTGAGGCTTACGCCCTAAGGATCGAAGACGAAGAACGGGTACACCTTCGAAGCGAAAAAGAAGCCGAAGAGCTCTTAGAAAAACTTAAAGATGAGTATATAAACGAAGACAAGGAATATGAAACCATTGAGTTTAATGAAGCGGTGGAAATACAAGAAGCCTTAGTTTCCTTAAGTGATGTTATAGACATGGAAAATGCCCTGAAGATCCTGCAAAAAGGAACCGATGAAGAGAAGGTCCATACCGTAGCAGAAGGGGATACCATATCGGAAATTGCGAAACAATACGATCTAACCCCGGAGGATATAGAAAAAGCCAACAGTCATTTGGATGATCTGCATATGATCAGCATCGGGGACGAACTGAATCTTATCGTTCCGAAACCCTATATCACCGTTCGAACGGTGGAATATATGGAGTATACGGAAGAAATCGATTTCGAAACAGAGTATAACGACACCGACTCTTTATATGAAGGGGATCGGAAAATCACCCAGCAGGGAGATGCCGGAGAAAAGAAAATCACCGGATATATTGTAAAAGAAAATGGCCGTCAAGTGGATCGGAAGATTGAAGAGGAAAAAATTCTATCAGAACCGGTTACACGGATTGTCGCCCGGGGAACAGCGAAAAGACCCACAACGGTGGCAAGCGGTTCCTTCAGCAGTCCTACCCGAGGACGACTGACTTCAGGATTTGGAACCCGGTGGGGAAGAATGCACAACGGCATCGATGTGGCAGGACCAACGGGAACACCGGTTAACTCAGCAGATGCAGGCAGCGTGGAATTTGCAGGGTATCGGGGAAGTTACGGAAACCTGGTGATCATCAACCATGAAAATGGCTATCAAACCTATTATGCCCATCTAAATGCCATCAATGTCAGTCGAGGGGATCGAGTGGTGAAAGGGGGCAGAATCGGTTCCATGGGCAGTACGGGAAGAAGTACCGGACCCCATCTGCACTTTGAAGTCCGAAGAAACGGACAGCCCGTCAACCCCTTAAATTTCGTAAATTATTAATAATCCTATAAAAGCAATCAGACAGAGATCGAATTCCAGGAATAGCCTAACCGCTATTCCTTTTTTTTTCCTCTTATTGAAGGTTTCATTTCTAACAGCACCCCGGGGAAAGGATGGAGGAAAAGAAGATTGGAGAATGTCTGGACAAAAGGAAGAATTTCCCGGATAATATAAGAGTATTCAAAATATTAAATCTAAAGGGGCGTCAATTATGGATCAGAGGCTGTTGATTATAAAAAAAGGAAAAAATGTTCCCTCAGAGCTCATAAGGCGCTTTGAGCAGGAAGGATATCAGGTGCGGCTTTGTATGGAAAAGGCTCTTATTATTCCCCATCTCTTAAACAGCAAGCCAAGTATGATTATTCTGGAAGATTGGCAGCCCCGGGAAGCAGAGGAAATTATTGCCCATTGCTTTTCAAAAGCTCCCCAGGTACCCCTTTTGGTCTTAAGTAAAGAGAAAAGCCTGGGATCAAAGGTTACCGCATTGGAACAAGGGGCTACGGATTACATAGAGATCCCCTTTTATATGGATGAACTGGTTGCCAGGGTTAAAACCCATCTTCGAAGAGAAAACTTTTTACTAAAGTCCGGAGCAAATAAAACACAAAAGACAAAAACCTTTCAGATTAATCATAAAAAGAATGAATTCTATAAAAATCAGCAAGCCCTACAGTTAAGCTTTCGGGAGTATCAGCTGCTGAAGTGTCTGTTGACAAAAGAAAATCATGTTTTTTCCAGAAAAGAGCTCCTGAACAAGGTTTGGGGTTATGGGGAGAGTGAAGAATTATACTGCGATATCCGAACGGTGGATGTAACCGTTCGAAGGGTAAGAGAAAAAATTGAAGATAATCCGAAAAAACCGAAACACCTGCTGACAAAAAGAGGACTGGGGTATTACTTTCAAGATCAGGAGGAGGCATGGCCCGGGTCTTCTTCTATGGAAATTACCCTGAAAAAGTGATAGAATGTTAGGGGCAACGAGAAATTCTAAAAGGTGGTGACAGCTGATAGTAATCAGTGAATATAATGAATAAATTTGTAATCCAAGGCGGAAAAAAATTAAAAGGGGAAGTGGAGATCAGCGGATTTAAGAATGCAGCGGTGGCGATTTTACCCGCAAGTATTTTAGCAGAGGAAAAAACCGTGATTCAAAACTTGCCGGATATAAGTGATACACGAACGCTTTTAGCGATACTGGCGTCCATGAATGCAACCGTTACTCGATTAGACAACAATACCGTAAGCCTGGAACCGGGAAAAGTGAAGGAATGTAAGGCGGAAGATGGTATGGCCGGAGGCCTCCGGGCATCCTACTACTTTTTAGGGGCAGGGCTTGGCCGTTTTCATAAAGCCAAGGTAGCCTATCCCGGAGGCTGTCTTATCGGTGCAAGACCTATTGATCAGCACATTAAAGGCTTCGAAGCCCTGGGAGCCAAGGTGAAAATCGAAAAGGGAATCATCTCTGTCCAGGCTCGAGAGCTAAAGGGAGCAACCATATACTTAGATATAGCAAGTGTGGGGGCAACCATCAATATTATGCTTGCGGCAGTAAAAGCCAAAGGGCAAACCGTAATCGAAAATGCCGCAAAGGAACCCCATATCGTAGATGTGGCCAGCTTTTTAAACGCCTTAGGGGCGAAGGTTAGGGGAGCGGGAACCGACACGATCAAAATTGAAGGGGTGAAAAAACTCGGGGGCTGTGAACACGCCATTATTCCCGACCAGATTGAAGCGGGAACCTATATGATTGCTGCAGCCGCAACCCGGGGAGAGGTGCTGATTAAAAACGTGATTCCGAAGCACCTGGAATCCGTTTCGGCGAAACTCAAAGAAATGAATGTAACCGTTGAGGAAAACGGAGATGAAATTCGGGTAAAAACATCGAAGCGCACTAAAAGTGCGGATGTTAAAACCTTGGTATATCCGGGATTTCCCACAGACCTGCAACAGCCGATGTCCAGTCTTTTGGCAATATCCCAGGGGACAGGGTCGATTACGGAAAATATTTTTGAAGGCCGGTTTAAACACGTGAATGAGTTAAAACGCATGGGAGCAGTCATTCGTGTGGAAGGAAAAGTGGCCATCATTGACGGAGTAAAAACACTGTCTCCCGCAGCGGTCAAAGCCTCGGATCTTAGGGCGGGAGCCGCCCTGATTATTGCGGCCCTCAGCACCAAGGGAAAGACGGAAATCTCCCAGGTGGAGCATATTTTACGGGGATATGACCGGATTGAAGAAAAACTTCAAAAACTGGGTGCGAAAATTGAGCTTATCAACGGCAAAGAAGCTGACGAATAATTGGATAAAGTACAGAAACACCGAGGAGGGAAATGACTTGATAAGATTTTGTTCATTAGTCAGCGGCAGCGCCGGCAACAGTTATGCCTTTTCCGATGGAGAACATCGGTTTTTGGTGGATGCAGGTCTCAGCGGGAAACAGATTGAGAACCGACTGGCTGAAATTGAAATGGATCCCCGAGACTTATCAGGCATATTAATAACCCACGAGCACATTGATCATATCAAAGGGGCCGGGATCCTCTCAAGAAGATACGACATCCCGGTTTATGCCAATCAGGGAACCTGGAAGGCCATGGAGGGAAAAATCGGAAAGGTTTCCGAGAAAAATCGAAAAACCTTTATCACCAATGAAGTTTTTTCCATGGGAAGCTTGAAAGTCAAGCCCTACAAAACCTCCCATGATGCAGCGGAATCCGTAGGTTTTACGGTTTCCGCAGAGAAGGAAAAAATCAGTATTGTTACCGATATCGGATGCATCACACCGGAAATCCTTGAGGAAATAAAGGGTTCGGATCTGGTCGTCCTGGAGGCCAACCACGACGTGGAAGTTTTAAAATCCGGGAGGTACCCCTATTCTTTAAAAAGAAGGATCCTGTCCGATGAAGGGCATCTTTCCAATGACGCAGCGGGGGATTGTATTTGCTACTTAGCAGAAAACAACGTTGAAAACTTCATGCTGGCTCATTTAAGTGAAGAAAACAATTTCCCGGAGCTGGCCTTATCCACCATTCAGGGAAAACTCCAGGAACGAAAGCTTTTGGATTGCGGAAAAATAAAACTGGATGTGGCTTTTAGAAACCGCATTGGGCGGGTATATGAGTTTAATAAAAGTTAATATAAAAAAAAGACCGGTTTTACGTAAAAAGATAAATTTGCTTTGGGGCAGGAGGGAAAATAATGGATAAGGATAGAGAGAATATCAAGGGTGAAAAAGAAGAAAAAGATAATATCCAGAAGGATTACTATTATTATCACACCCCCTCGTCTACCGAGGACTTCCTGGAAGAGAATCCGGAGGATGAAAAAATTTCAAACAGCAATAACCGGGAAGAGGTTTTAAAAAAGGACGAAGAATTAAGGAACAACACCGCTAAGAAACCGAGAGCAAAATTTGGATTTCTCGGGGTATTATTAGGAGCCGTCCTGGGGGGGGCCCTGGTCCTTGCCGGGGGAATGTACTTTTTGCCGAGCTTGATTGATCAAGCCCTGCCGGAAATCGATGATCGGGAACAGACCATTGTGGTGGACGACAACAATGATCTGAATATCTACTCAGCGGTTGCGGAATATGCCATGCCCTCCGTGGTGGGAATTACCACCATTACCCTGGAGCGGGATTTAATTTTCGGAGATATACGGGAACGGCCGGGACTGGGGACCGGCGTGATTGTGGATGAACGGGGGTTTATTCTCACAAACTCCCATGTTATTGGAGACGGCGAGGTTACAGAACTGATGGTGCTGCTTCATGACGGTCAGGAATTGCCCGCGGAGGTGCTTTGGAATGAAGCTTCCCTGGACCTGGCCATCATCAAAGTGGATGAAGATAATCTCCCCGCAGCAAACCTGGGAGACAGCGATAACCTTCGGGTAGGGGAAATCACCATTGCCATCGGAAATCCCATGGGGCTGGACTTTGAACGAACCTTAACCCAAGGGGTCGTCAGCGGGTTGAATCGTTCCATTACAACGACCGGAGGCAGTGCAGAAGGGATCGACAACTTTATACAGACCGATGCATCCATCAATCCCGGAAACAGCGGAGGCCCCCTGCTTAATACCGATGCCGAGGTGATCGGTATCAATACGGCCAAATTACAAACCGGGGAAGGCTTAGGCTTTGCCATTCCCATTAATACGGCGAAACCCATCATAGAACAATTTATTGAAACCGGTGAGTTTCGACCGGTATATCTTGGGGTTCAGGGGCTGAACGCCGAGGTTTACCAACGCAGCTGGGGAGAAGAGCTCTCCGTAGACCATGGCTTTTACGTAGCGGAAATAAATCCCGGTTCCGTAGCGGAAGAGTACGGCATTGAGTCCGGGGACGTGATCGTCGGGGTCAATGGTCAGGAAGTGCGAAATCGGGGGACCTTAATCCGAGAACTCTATAAGCTGACACCGGGAGACCGGGCCACGGTCACCATTGTTCGGGGAGAAGAGGAATTTGATATTGAGGTGGCCTTTTAACAGAGAAATGGGAAATTAAGGAGTTACTAAATGAAAATCGACATTATTGCAGTGGGAAAATTGAAGGAAAAATATTTGAAAATGGGGATGGAAGAGTACCTGAAAAGACTGCAGAGTTATGCCAAGGTTCAAGTGCTGGAAGTTCCTGATGAAAAAACCCTGGAGGGGGGAAGCCCCCGGGAAGTGGAGATCATTCAGGAAAAGGAAAGCCAGGGGATCCTAAAAAAAATCCCCGAGGGTGCCCAGGTCATTGTACTGGATCTTAAAGGAAAAATGCTGTCTTCCGAAGAGTTGGCGGAGTGCTTTCAGCAGTACAGCCTCCACGGAAAGAGTCATTGGGTTTTTGTTATCGGGGGCTCCCTGGGCCTTTCAAAATCGGTTTTGGATCGAGGGGATCTGATACTATCTTTTTCGAAGATGACCTTTCCCCATCAACTCATGCGAATGATTTTATTGGAACAGATCTATCGGGGCTTTAAAATTCTCAAAAAGGAGCCCTATCACAAATAATCCTAAGGCCTTATAAAAACCTCCCTGCCCAAACACCATGGGTGCCGGAGGTTTTTTAAACGGCAATTTTCCCAAAGCGGCTGCCTGGAATTTCAGTATGAATAATTTGGAAAAAGGATATGGTATAATATTAGTAACCTAAGTATGGTTTGATATGAAGAGAGGGGTATTCAATGTGATAAAAATAAACAACGTAAGTATGCACTATCCCGGGACTGGGGAACCGGCGCTGGAAGAAATGTCTATAGAACTGAATCCGGGAGAGTTTCTTTTCTTGGTAGGGCCCAGCGGTGCAGGGAAGAGTACCGTCATCAAGCTGCTTTTTCGGGAGCTGCTTCCCACAAAGGGGCAAATTTATTTTGAGGATAAAGATATAGCAGCCTATAAAAAAGATGAAATCCTTCAACACCGTCGAAGAATCGGAATGGTTTTTCAGGACTACAAACTGATTAAGCAAAAAACCGTATTTGAAAATGTGGCCTTCGCCTTGGAGGTGTTGGGTCATTCCCCAAAGGAAATACAAAAAAAGGTTCCTGAAGCCCTCCAAAAAGTAGGCCTTAGTCACAAGGAAAAAGCCTTTCCCAGGGAACTCTCGGGAGGAGAACTGCAACGGGTTGGCATCGCCCGGGCGATTGTTAAAAATCCCGACCTGATTTTGGCCGATGAACCCACCGGAAATCTAGACCGTGATAATGCCCTGCAGTTAATGGAGCTGTTCGAAAAAATCAACCGGGAAGGCACCACGGTAGTGATTGCCACCCATGCCTGGGATCTGGTGGACCGAATGCAAAAGAGGGTCGTTGCCCTGGCCGGCGGGAAGCTGGAACGGGACGAGAAAGGGGGCTATGACCATGAATAGATATGCTTTTCGCTACAGTATGCGTCAAAGCTTTCAATCCCTGTCCAGGAATGCTTGGCTGGCGATTCTTACCTCGGGGATGATCGCCATCTCTTTGATTATTCTGGGAGGATTTTTACTGCTGACAATCAATGTCAATCAATTTATTCATACCCTGGAGTCCAATGTGGAAGTCAGTGTTTTTCTGGAAGAAGGGGTGAATGTCGGGGAAGTGGAAGATCGGATTCGGAATTTGGAAGGGGTAGCGGGACAAACCTTTGTATCGAAGGAAGAAGGGCTGGAGGACTTTTCCAGAACCATGGGAGACCCTACCCTGCTTCGGGATTTAGAAGGGGAAAACAATCCCTTACCGGACCTGATTCGGGTTCAGGTTACTGAACCGGAGCAGGTGGCTATAGTAGCCGAGACTGTTCAAGCCTATCCGGAAGTCGAGCTGGTGGATTACGGAGAGGAACTGGTGGCCCGCTTGATGCAGATTACCAGTCGCCTGAATGCCTTGTTTGTAACCTTAGGAGTGCTGATTGCCCTTGGAGCCGTATTTTTGATCGTAAATATCATTCGGCTATCCGTGGTGGCCCGTCAGGAAGAAGTGGTGGTTATGAAGTATATGGGCGCCAGCAACGGTTATATTCGCTTTCCCTTTTTCACAGAGGGACTGGTTATGGGCTGGACAGGCACGGTGGCGGCGGTAACGGTACTGGGGGTCGTGTATGCTCAATTGACATCGGCCTTTAGACAGGACTCATTGATCCTTCTTTTTCAACCGGTTACGGACCTGGAACGGCTGTTACCCATATTTTTAGGGTTAATGATCATGGGGACCCTTATGGCGGGGTTCGGAAGTTTTGTGTCCATTCGAAAATATCTCAGGGTGTAGTGTGGAAAGGAGGAATCAACATGAAGCGTAAAATAACTTGTTTTATCCTTATAACATTGCTTCTGCTGGCCACGGGGACCGGATTGAACCTGGCGGTTTATGGGAATACGGAAGATCCCTTACAAGAGGTGGATGAACTCAAAGACGAAATCGCTGAATACGAAGAAACCATTCGCCTGCTAAACGAGGACATTGAAATGCGATTGCAGCGACTGGAAGAACTGGAAAAAGAACTTGCAGCAATTGAAAAAGAACTTGCGGATACGGAAGCTGAAATGATCCGTGCTCAAGAAAGCCTGGACGACACCACCAAAAGATTCGGCGGTCGTGTGAGAAGCTCCTATATGAAAGGGGGCACTTCCTATTTGGAAGTGTTGCTGGCAGCGGATAATTTCGGGGATTTAATCATTCGCCTGGCCTATATGCAAAGAATTTCCGATCACGATGCGGCCCTGATCAGCGCCTTGAGAGAAGATCAGCAAAATATTGAGGAACAGTATCTGGCCATGGAAGAACAACGGAAAAATATTGAAGACCGAAGGTTCCAAATGGAGGCGGAGAGAAAAAATCTGCAGGAGCAGCAGCAGGCCTTAATGGCTTTACTGGAGGCTTCTCAAGAGGAGTTGGAAGCAGCGCTGGCAAGGATCTCTCAAACCGAAACCAACCCCAGCTATGGCGTGGTCCTGGATAATCATCCGAATGCCAGACCCCAGCACGGTTTAGCCCAAGCCAGTCTTGTGTACGAGTATGAAGTAGAGGGACGGGCCACCCGCTACCTGGCTCTTTTCCATGAGCTGCCGAACAAGGTGGGCCCCATCAGAAGTGCCCGGGAACATAGCATTATGCTGGCCTGGGAACATAATGTGAATCTGGTTACCGCAGGGGGAAGACGGGCGAATATACAAAGGATTAATGACTGGGGGGTCAGTTATACCAATGCACTAACCCGTTCCGGTTTTTATCGGGATTCCGCCCGAAGGGCGCCCCATAATCTGTATACGAACTTATCAACCTTAAACCAGGGAACGAGCTCTCCGGGCACGGTTCTACGGCCGAAATATATAAGCAGACAGGGAACTCCCGGGAACTCCGTTACCCTAGAGTATACTTCCAACTACCGGGTAGCCTATCAATATGATCGGGAACAGGAAGCCTATCGACGGATGATTAATGGAAATGTTCACCGGGATGCTACGGGAGAAGCCCTATGGGCAAGAAATATTATTATCCAATACGTTGACCATCCCACGGATCTACGGGGGCGTACGAATCCTCAGGTAGTGGGGAAAGGTTCCATGGATTACTATGTGTTGGGACAGCATTTTTCCGGAAGTTGGCAAAAAGACAGTCGAAGCGGCGCAACCCGTTTTTACTATGAAGACGGCCAGGAGATCGAACGAATTCATGGGCAAACCTGGATCCAGATCACCCGGCCGAAATAAGGGAAAAATCTTTCCCGGTCCTTGAGAAACAAGAACTGTAGGGCAAGGAAACATCGAAGAGAAGGACCGACCGGAAGTAAAGGGATAGTAAAGAAAGCCTCCTGTTAAAGGGAGGCTTTCTTTGTATGGGCCGATGGACGTAAAACAACAAAACATTCACGGGTTTATCAACCGTTCTACAGGGTAATAAAGCGAAGAATGAACAGGATCGCCAAAATGGCCATGACCGGATTAATTTCATGAAACCTCTTAGTGGCAATTTTTAAAATCACATAAGAAATAATCCCTCCCGCAATGCCCTCGGCGATGCTGCTGGTAAAAGGCATCAGTGCAATGGTGAAAAAAGCGGGGGCCCCTTCGGTAATATCGGAAAAGTCCAGCTTTGTCAAACTGTTCATCATAAGAATACCAATCACAATCAATGCAGGCGCCGTTGCCGCCCCGGGAATGATGCTGACAATGCCTGAGAAAAACAAAGCCACCACAAAGAGGATCCCCGTGGTTAACGCCGTAAGACCGGTTTTCCCCCCGGAAGCAATGCCGGCAGAGCATTCCAGATAAGTAGAGGTGGTGGTGGTTCCGATAAAAGAACTGATGGTTGTGGAAGCGGAATCACAGAGCAGGGCTTTTTTCATGTTTCGCACTTCTCCCTGTTCATTGTATAAGTTTCCCCGATCGGCTACGGCGAGGATGGTGCCGATGTTATCAAACAAATCCACTAATGAAATCGTTAATATGACCATCACAATATTCAACAGTGCAAAGCCGATGCCGTCATTTCCGAATAAGCCCATAAAGTCCTGCTGGAAAAAGGTGCCGGCAATCGAGGGGGGCAATGATAAAAAACCCAGACCCGATAAATCCGTAACCCCAAGGGGGATACCGATAACCGTAGTTAAGGCGATGGATAGGATCAGTGCGGCTTTGTACCCCTTTGCCATTAAGATCAGGGTGGTGAAAAGTCCGATCAAACTGAGAAGGACGCTGGGATTGCCAAGATTTCCAAAATACATGCCCCCTTCGGCAGCCACCACGATTCCCGCATTTTGAAATCCGATTAACGCGATAAAAAGACCAATGCCTCCGGTAATGGCAATTTTAATGGTGGAAGGCAGACTGTTCATAATTTTTGCCCGGGCAGGGGTTACGGAAATGATAAAAAACACCATGCCGGAAATGGCTACCGCCGCAAGCCCTTGTTGCCAGGTGTACCCCATGGGACCCACAACCGTATAAGCGAAAAAAATCGTAAGACCCAGGCCTGGGGAAGTAGCCAAGGGCAGCTTTGAAATAAAAGCATGGGCGAAGGTTCCAATTATTGCGATAAGACACACCGAAGTGTACAGACCCGCAGGGGGCATCCCGGCATCTGCTAAAAATCCGGGAATTACCACCAGGACATAGGCCATGGTTAAGAAGGTGGTAATACCCGCAGTCACTTCGGTTTTGATGTCCGTGCCATAATGGGAGAGCTGATAAAAATTCTCAAAAAATGCGTGAAGCCGGTTCTGTTTTTCTTTTTTGTAAAGTTTTGACTGTTCGTAGGTTCGCTCTGTCAATGTAAAACCTCCTAAAAATTAATTGGTTGAAAAAACATTTTGAAAAATCTATGAATAAAAACACACAGGAAATCATCTTGTGCATTTCTAATAAAATTAACAGAAAATCCTTTGAAAATGCAGCTCAAAATTGTTTTCCGGTTCACCAATTTGAGGGGAACCAGGGGTTTTTCGGAAGAAGCTTAACAATAAATTAACAATCTGTCAAGGTTCAATAAATCAATTTTCATAGTTAATTTCAAAGAGCGTTACACACATAAAAAAAGGTTTTATCCCCTTTAATGTTTTAGAGGATAAAACCGTAATCACGAAAGTAATATTTACAGAGAGCTTCCTTCAGACAATTTGCCATGGACAATCAAACGGTAATCTGCAGTATATCGAGGGTGACAGGTAATCAGCGTCACAATTCGGTCCGTTTGATTTCGGTTAAGCACGGATAAATCGGTGGGGTCTACAATTTTAGTATCATACACCGTATAGACGAAAGTGCCCTGGGGAGTTTTTATGATGATTTCATCCCCAACATCCAGTTCGTCTAATCGATAGAAAAAACGTCCGTCCCGATTGGCCCGATGTGCTGCAATTCCCGTATTGCCAATTTCACCGGGATCGGCGGTTCCGATGATTTGACCGGCTCCCCGGTCCAAGGTTTGGGGGTCGCTTCCAAAGAGCAAAGGAAGGTTCACATCAATCGAAGGGATTTCAATTTTACCGATGACCGCACCCTGTTCGATGTAATCTGTATCCGAAGGACCGTCGTCAACCAAGGGAGTTCTTTCATCAGAAAGCGCCTCTTCTTCCTCAGCCTCTTCTATTTCCCGATCGCCTTCATTTGCGGCTTCATATTCTTCAAAGGATTGATTCATTTGAGTAAAGTTATAAGCCACAGTCTGGGTAAGGTCTTCTTCATCTCCTGAAGGGTTATGGAAATTCAGTAATGCCTCCGCTTCCTGAAGCATTTTATTTTCCCAATAGGAACTGTAAAGGTTACTGGCTATGGGATAGAGTGCTACCAGTAAGCCAATGATGATAATCAAATATGGAATTTTTTTCTTCATGTTTATCACCTCTTTGCCTAGGAGTATCATCGCATTTCAATTTATAGGATTGCTGGGTAAAAGGTTATGTAAATAATAGAGAGAAAATAGATTCTCTCTATTATTAATTTCGAGTAATTTATTGGCTCTTAAGCACTGCTTCTAGAATAAAAACGCTTCATGAATACTCCTAAACCGGAAATCATTAAGCCAAGAAGATAGAAGTCTCTTGCATGTCGTTGTCCGGTTCTTGGTAATTCTCCGTCACCAAGGGGAACCTCTTCATCCAGGATGATCTCTTCTTCAGGAGCACCCTCGGGAAGTTCTTCATCCTCGATGTCTTCAAGCATTTC
>SKRE01000076.1 GCA_007118655.1 Clostridiales bacterium
CGATCAAGATTTTTCACCGTTTGATACAGTACCTTTGCTCCATTTCCACAGTCCTTTTTATCACTCCATTCGTCGGGACGATGGCTGAGACCCTTAAAAGATGGAATAAAAAGCATTCCGATGGATGTGATGGAAGCCATATTCATGGCATCATGGGCGGCGCCGCTGACCATACGGAGTGATTCAATTCCCAACTCCTTGGCGGATTCTTCCGCCGTATCTACAATTTTTTCATCGCAAAGTACCGGATCGAGATTATGGAGCAGCTCCATTGCAATTTTCACCCCGAAGTCTTCTTCCAGGCGCTTCACCTTATCTTTAATTGCCTTTTCTGCAGCCATTCGCTCCGAATCCACAGAGTCCCGAAGATCCAAGGTAAAGATCACTTCTTTCGGAATAATGTTGATTCCTCCGGGTTTTGCTTCGATTTGACCCACGGTTCCCACGGTATTTTCTCTTGCAGAAACGATTTCTTCAATAGCCTGCATCAACTTAACGGCAGCGGACATGGGATCTTTTCTCATATGCATCGGCGTACTGCCCGCGTGGCCGGACTCTCCTTTTACGGTAAATCGGTACCATCTGGGCCCTGCAATCCCGGTGACAATTCCAACGGATACCTTCTTTCGCTCTAACTGCACCGCCTGTTCAATATGCATCTCCAAATAAGCGGCAATACTTCCCTTTTCCCGCCGCGCCTGATGGATTTTTTCAGGATCAAATCCTTTTTCCTGAAGAGCCTCCCGGTATAGAATTCCATCCTGGTCTTTTTTATCTAAAACATTGGCTTCCAGCTTTCCGGTAACAACCTGGCTACCCAACATTCCCGTACTGAAACGGGCTCCCTCTTCATCGGTAAAGGCCACCACCTCTAAATTTCGGTTCAGTTGATGTCCCTCTTCCTGTAGAGCATGGGCTACTTCCACCCCGGATAATACACCCAAGGCACCGTCAAACTTTCCTCCCTGAAATACGGTATCCAGGTGGGAACCGATCATAATTCCCGGTTCGTCAGGACTTTTCCCTGGTCGTTTCCCGATCAGATTACCCACTTCATCTTGTCGAACTTCCATACCCGCTTCTTCCATGTACTTTGTAACTAGGGCTTTTGCCTCATCGTCTTCTTTAGTATAAGCAAGCCTAGTGATGCCTTCCTTAGGTTCCTTCGATGCGCCAATTTTAGCTAGGGCCATAAGATGGTCCCACAAACGGTCTTCCTTGATCATTTATTCTCCTCCTCACTCTATTTGATTAATTAGTCCTTTGAGCTTTGTTATACCCTTGGCACCTTTCAATTATTTTGTTACAATTTCTTAATAACGGTCATGTTTCGGAAATGTCTCTTATTTATATTCGACATTTTTCTCTCATTTCCTGCTGTATAAATAAACTTTTTTATATTTTTTATTATTTATTGATTTTTTTTAAATATCTCGTTTCAATCAAGGTTTTACACATAAAAAAAGAAGGGTGACCCCTTCTTTTTTCAGCACTCTTCAATTATAACGATCTCTCCGCTTATCTATATCAGTCCATTCCCATGAATTTTAGGTATTTATTACAAAAGCAGCTCATATATCTTTTTGGGCCGTCCCCGACCTTCGCTTTCCTCACCAATAATTTTTCCATAACCTTTGTTCTCCAATATTCCTAAAATTCTACGGGCGCTCCGATCGGTCATTTGCAGATAATATGCCAACTCTTTGGCGGATACTTGATTTCCTTGCTTTTGCACCATCGCCATCAATCGGTTAATGTTTTTCCCGCTAAGTCCCGTCGCCTCTGCAATTCGAAGAATATTCTTGTCCGAAGAGGCCAAGGAGTATTCCAGTTGGTTACCCTTGCCCAAGGGACCGGTCAGGTTATGATCCTGATCCACCAGAAACACGCAGTCCCCGCCCCGTTCCTTGGCATGGGCCAAACCGATTCTTGCATTATGCTCCGCATCGTATGCTGTGGTTCCAAATCCGACCCCTATACTGGCCCGAAGGGTCATCTCCTTTCGTATCCGCTCCATTAAAGGGCTGTTATGAAAACCGTTAGTGGAGGTCTCC
Source organism: Clostridiales bacterium (assembly GCA_007118655.1). Classification (GTDB taxonomy): domain Bacteria; phylum Bacillota; class Clostridia; order Peptostreptococcales; family T1SED10-28; genus Isachenkonia. Next base: position 2,055 of record SKRE01000076.1, read on the forward strand.
AGGGCTCCTCCGGTGGTAAAGATTAAAAACTCATCGCTGCCCATGGAAAAAATAGCCCCTTTGGTTTCCTCCGCATAGTCCAAAAGAAGCCGCTGGAAGTCCAGTTTCAGCTTTTGCACTTTATATTCCGAGGGAAAACTTTTGATCTCTTTTTGAAAATCATCAATATTGACCACCACCACCGCTAACTGATTCTTACGAAGCTTTCTGCTCTTTGCCTCATAAAGGGTAGCTTCGATTACCTGCCGGGCAAGAGGTTTAGTAACCAGCACACGATAAGTAGGTACGCCCATTTTTTGCAGGATTTCACCGGTTTCCCGAAGACAGGTAATAACTGTGGTGATTTTTCCTTGATCATATAAACCTTTATGGTGCTCTGCCCATTCCTGATAACTGAGGTTTTCCTGATATTCTTTTACGTATACCTGAGAACCGGAGATTTCCAAATCCTGATAAATTTCCTTTATTTCTCTTTCTGATACATTATCAAAGCTTACTTTCTCCAAATCTCTTCCTTCTACCTTCATCTTCCATAGAACCTGGTAAATGCTGGTTCCTCGGTGAGGCATATACAGTGTGGGGATTGTAATATCCATCTGCTTTTTGGCAATTTTATAGGGCATTTGACCGGAAAATATTATGGCATCCACACCATTAATATAGCGCTTAACAAGATCCGGAGTTTCTTCCTTTTTTTCATAAGGGGCAATCACTGCCTCAAAGTCCTCTTGATACTCCTCGGCTATTTTTTCCAAAATAGCTAGTGTGTCCTTGGCTCCGATAAATCCGATTTTTAGCTTCATGTTTTTCACCTCGTTTATTTTCCATTATCGAATATGTTTACAAACCATTATACTTATAATCTATTTACTATAGATATATTCTCTATCGGTGATAAGAAATCCTGCTGATTCCTAAAATACATTTTTTAGAAGTATTATACGGCCAATAATAAACTTTGCACAAGACATTCTTAAGATGATCACTCTGGCTAAATTATTTCTGTTAAGTTTTAATTAAACTCATTGACAATTAATAATCTTAGCGTTATCATAAGTATATGCTTATATATCGATTATTCATTGACAGAGAGGATGAGTTCTTATGTTAGAAGTTTTAAATAGTATCTGGAGTGTTGTTACTGCGATTTTGCAGTTTACCTGGCTGTATGATGGGGTCGCCTACCTTGTAGAAAATGTGTTTCAATTGTCCATGGACAGTAATTTAGGTTCTTCTGTTCATTTCTTCATTTATGATGTTATTAAAATATTAATTTTATTAAGTATTATGATCTTTATTATTTCCTATATTCGAAGCTACTTTCCTCCCGAACGGACGAAAAAGATTTTGGAGAAACTGGGAGGCATTAAAGGAAATATTATGGCTTCCCTGCTGGGAACCGTAACTCCCTTTTGCTCCTGCTCATCCGTACCGATCTTCATTGGTTTTGTGGAAAGCGGTGTCAACTTGGGGATGACCTTCTCATTCCTGATCACCTCCCCCCTGATCAACCAGGGCGCCATCGTCGTTCTCCTTGCAGCCTTTGGCTGGCGGGTAGCCGTACTGTACATCATGATGGGTGTCGTCATCGGAATCATCGGAGGTATTGTAATCGGTAAATTGGGCTTGGAAGATCAAGTGGAAGGTTACGTGTACGAGATGAAAACCGGTGACGGAGAAATAGAGACCCTCACTCGAAAAGAACGGATCGATTATGCGGTAACCGAGGTAAAAAATATTGTCAGCCATGTTTGGGTATACCTTCTTATCGGAATCGGTATCGGAGCGGCCATTCACGGCTGGGCTCCGGAAGAAATCTTAACCCAGTACGCCGGTCCAGGGAATCCCTTTGCGGTACTGGTTGGTGTGGCCATCGGAATCCCACTATATGCCGACGTTATCGGAACCATTCCCATTGCGGAAGCCTTGATCGGCAAAGGTATGGGAATGGGAACTGCGCTGTCCTTTATGATGTCCGTTGCGGCCATGTCCATACCTGCAATGATTCTACTTCGAAAAGTCATCAAACCGAAACTTTTGGCAATCTTTGTTGCAATCACAGGATTTAGTATTGTACTGGTAGGATATGTTTTCAACTTTATTCTACATTAAAGCTAAAGTTGCATAGAAGTTTCAACATACCGAAAACCAGGAAATTAATTGCAAAATCTACACCAAGTAATTTATAATATAATTAAAGGAGGCGGTACCATGAAAATTGAAATCTTAGGAACAGGGTGCAAAAAATGCAAAAAGCTTAAGGAAAATGCAAAAGAGGCTATACAGTCCGCAGGGATTGAAGCCACCGTGGAAAAAGTGGAAGACATGAAAACCATTATGGAATACGGTGTTATGAGCACTCCCGGCTTAGTAATTGATGGAAAAGTAAAAAG
>SKRE01000112.1 GCA_007118655.1 Clostridiales bacterium
AATAATATGAGAAATCTTGTTCCAAAGGATCCGTCGATCAACTCCTGAATAAAGCTGGAACCGGTACCCCCGGCTTCGGGAAAGCTGATTAAAATAATCCCGGTAACCACGCCTCCTAAAATCGGCAGATATTTCCTCGAAACCTTTGTGCTTAAATAGTTTGCTAATTTTTCCACTTTATGAAATGCCATTTTGAATATTAAGGAAGCGTACCCTGCCAGGATCCCTGCTAAAACAAAATATAAGATATTTGAAGGGTTCGGGATGTAGGCGGGAATTGAAAATATCGGCTCTGTATTGCCTAGGGTACTGTAGATTACAAAACCCATAGTGGAGGAAAGAATCGCGGGAAACATATCATGATAATGAAGGGATGTTCGGTAAAGCAGCTCCGCTGCGAATATTCCCCCGCCTAAGGGAGAGCGGAATATTGCTCCGATGGCTCCTGCGGCACCGCATACTGTCAGTATCCTATGATCTTCCTTATCAATCCAGCGATTGATATAGGGAAGTTTTGCTATGGTATTTGCAATACTTCCGCCCATCAAAAGCATGGGTCCCTCCACACCGCCGCTGCCGCGAAAACCGATGGTTGCTGCTGAAGCCAACAGCTTGGATACCCAGGTTCTGCTGCGCATTTTCCCCTGGTGTAGGTTGACACTAAGAATATATTTATTCGTTCCGGAGCCCAGGGTTTGATCGTCGAAGTGAAAAATCAGCATGACCAATATACCCCCGGCGATAGGAGCCAGGTACAGCGGCAGACGTCCTCCTATTTCACCAACCCAAGTAATTGCCGTACTTAGGGCCAACGCCGACAGTCCTCCTGCCAGACCGATTATCGTTGCAAATCCTATCCATTTTCCCACATATCCCTTTATATAACTCATAGACTTCGGCATGGATTTTCCCCCCTATCTTTCAAGTGACCCTTCAGGTTTATGATATCTTCGATTTCAATGCTTTTGTAATAAAAAACCATTATAACATATCACTAAATCATTAACATATATAAAAAACAATTATTCTCAATTACTGAAATAAAAAACCTTCAATCCGAAAAACGAATTAAAGGTTTTAGGTATATCCTATATATTACAATACTTGTTTCTGATTCAAACTTCTAAAACTCCGGTTCAATGTTTTTCCGCTTCATTCTGAGGGAGTTGTACACTACGTTTAAGGAACTAAGGGACATGGCGGCGGCTCCGATCATCGGGTGCAGCAGTCCCATGATTGCAATCGGTATTGCTACGCCGTTATAGAACCAGGCCCAGAAATAATTTTCTTTGATTTTTTTAAAGGTCAGTCTGGATAAATTTACAGCGGTTATAATACTGCTGAGTTCTCCACGAACCAAGGTAACATCGGCGGCTTCAATGGCCACATCGGTACCGGTTCCAATGGCGATTCCGATATTTGCCTGTTTAAGGGCCGGGGCGTCATTGATTCCGTCTCCAACCATGGCCACAATCTTGTATTCCTTCTGCAAGCGCTTGACTTCATCCACTTTTCCGTCGGGAAGCACTTCGGAAATCACGTGGGAGATCCCCACTTTTTTACCGATTGCCTTGGCGGTTCGCTGGTTATCTCCGGTAATCATGGCGGTTTTAATTCCCATGGATTCCAGTTTTTGAATCGCTCTATGAGAATCCTCTTTTATAGGATCCGCCACGGCGATTACCCCCAGTAGTTCTTTTTCTTTAGCGATCAGCATAGCGGTTTTCGCTTCTTCCTCTAAGGTGATCAGCTGTTCTTCCACCTCTTCAAAAGCAATTCCTTTTTCCTCCATAAACTTCCGGTTTCCGACGTAAACCCACTCATCATCAACGGTTCCTTCCACTCCCCGTCCCGTAATGGATTCGAATTCCTGTACCTCACCAAGGGAAATACTATTCTCCTTCGCCCGTTCAATAATCGCATGGGCCAAGGGATGTTCCGAGGCCTTCTCCAAGGTAGCAGCGAAATAAATTACGTCTTGATCTTTAAAACCTTCGGAAGCAATAACATCTGTTACTTCCGGCTTACCCTTGGTAATCGTTCCGGTCTTGTCAAAAGCGATCAAATCCACATCTTTAAAAGTTTGTACCGCTTCTCCGTTACGAATCAGAATTCCTTTTTCCGCACCCATACCGCTGCCCACCATTAAGGCTGTAGGGGTTCCCAATCCCAAGGCACAAGGGCAGGCGATAACAAAAACCGCCGTTGCGGTAATAAATGATAAGGTAAGGGGCGTTAAGTCGGGATTCACCCAGGGCAGGTATTGGGCTCCCCACTCCACAATGGATAAATGAAAATCAGGGAACACATTAAAGGATATAAACGTTCCTACGGCCACCACAATAATGACCGGTACAAAGTAACTGGTGATCCGATCGGCGAATTCCTGAATTGGAACCTTGGATCCCTGGGCTTCCTCCACCATTTTTATTACCTGGGACAGGAATGTGTCTTTTCCTACTTTGGTTACCTTCGCTTTAAACATTCCCTGCTTGTTGATAGTGGCTCCGATGACTTCGTCCCCTATTTCCCGTTTTACCGGCATGGACTCTCCCGTAGCCATGGATTCATCCACGGTGCTTTTTCCTTCAACGATCAATCCGTCGGTGGGAATCTTATCTCCGGGACGAATAATCATTACATCCCCTTCCTGCAGTTCTTTAACAGGAATTTCAATTTCTTCTCCGTCTTTCAGTACCTTTGCGGTTTTTGCACCCATTTGCAACAGCTTTTTAATTGCTTGGGATGCCCGGCCTTTGGCTCGAATTTCCAAATATTTTCCGATCAGATGGAAGGTCATAATACTGGTTGCCATTTCAATAAAGGTTTGAATCGGAAGCACAATCGCAGCAAGTCCTACGATATAGGGAGGTACGGAGCCGAGGGAGACCAGTACATCCATATTGGGACTCTTATTTCTAAGGGCATTTAAACTTCCTTTGTGTACGGGTTTCCCTAAAATAAAAATATTGGGAAAAGCCAGTGCTGCAGTGATATAAAAATATCCGGGAATGGCTGCAACAAACATATGAACCATCATCAACAGCATGACGGTACCACTGATCAGTGCGGAGTACATCATCTTTTTCTGTGCTTTTTGTACCTTTTGTTCATCCCGGTCCATTTCCTCTTCCGGCTGGTCTTCTTCCAGAACGAAATCAAACCCCATCTTTTGGACCTTTTCCTGTAAGGTTTTAAAACTTATGGTATCCTCTTGGTATTCGATACTCATCTTCTCCGCTGCGAAATTCACATTGATGCTTTGAACCCCTTCCTGCTTTCCAAGAACGGTTTCAATTCTTTTTGCGCAGGCGGTACAGCTCATGCCGTCCACCTTCACGGTTTTTTTCTGATCCTTTTTTTCCTGAGGCATATCCAAAACCTCATATCCGGTTTTTTCAATGATCCCTGCAATGGCATTTGGGGATATTTCCTTTGGGTCATATTCCACATACGCTTTTTCCGTAGCAAAATTTATGTTTGCCGCGATGATTCCCTTTTCTTTATTTAATGATTTATCTATATTGGCTGCACAGGTTGCACAGGACATGCCCCCAATATCTATTTTTATCTTTTCACTCATTGATAAGCCTCCTTTGGAGTATTATTTATTGATATAACGATCTTTCATATACCCCCTTAGGGTATATTATAAACCATGATTTCAAATAATGCAATAGCTGACAAAAAGAAAAAACACAAAGGCCCTGTGCCTCTGTGTCTTGGTTTCTTCTTATGCATTTGGTTTGTTCTATGATCTATTCCGATCATTTCAGTTACTTTTGTCACTATTAATGTAACAGCTGCTGCTTCTTTCGTTCCGGATTCTTCAGATGCATCAGTTTAATATCCTTCATCTGGGAATCCACATCGCTCAGTACCAAATATTCAATGGTTAATGCCCCGGTGTTAAAGGCCTGATCGAAAATGTTTTGATAAATCTCCACCTCAATGATGTCATGACACTTGCTTTCCGTGGTTACCCGGGTAAAGGGAAACATCATTTTGGTTGCGGTAATTTTTCCCTGTTCCAAATCGATAACGGTCCCTCCTCCTAATCGATACCATACCGCCATGAAACGATAAAAAAATCGGAGAATGAAAAATAACACCACCAAGGTGGCTATGTAGATCAGCAATAATATGCCCAGATCGAAAAAGTCAATTTCCAGGGTGAAGGATCCGAAAAAATCCACTCCGTGTTTATCATAAATTCCCTCCCGATAGGAATTTAGAAAGTTCAATATCATAATGGCAATACCTAAGAACAATCCTCTCAGAACAACATCTCCTAAGATTCCTAAAAATTTCGGTTTATACACCAGTTGTTTTTCTCCCATGATTTCTCCCCTTCTTGATTCAAATTTATATCCGCTTCTATTGAAAAGATTCCTGTTATATTATAACATAAGATTGACTTATTTAAATACGGTTTTTG
>SKRE01000045.1 GCA_007118655.1 Clostridiales bacterium
CAATAACCTTCGCTCCTCGATCATGCCCGTCCAATCCCGGTTTTGCCACTAATACTCGTATCGGTTTGTCCATGAAAAGACCTCCTCAATATTTTCCTTAATATTCAATGCCTGTTTTTTTGGTTTTATATTACAACACTTTGTTGATATTCTCCGAAGACTTCCCGTAAAACGTCGCAAATTTCTCCTAAGGTTGCATAGGCCTTGACCGCTTCCAGTATAAAGGGCATGGTATTGTCTTTTCCTTCCGCTGCCTTTTTCAGTGCCTCGAGCTTTTCTCTCACCGAGTTTTCGTCCCGGGTTTCCTTGGTTTTAGCAATTTTATCGCGCTGCAGCTGTTCGACCCTGGGGTCTACTCTCAACAGTCCCTCCACCGGTTTTTCATCCACTTGAAACTTGTTCATTCCAACAACAATCCGCTCTTCTTTTTCTAATTCTTTTTGATAGTTGTAGGAACTGTCCATAATTTCCTTTTGAATATAGCCTTGCTCAATGGCTGCCGGTGCGCCGCCGAGTTCATCAATTTTTTCGATGTATGCCAAGGCAGCCTCTTCAATGGAATTGGTTAAGTTCTCCACATAATAGGAGCCCGCCAATGGATCCACCGTATCCGCTACACCGCTTTCATGGGCCACGATTTGCTGGGTTCTTAAGGCCACTCGTACGGATGCTTCCGTTGGAAGGGCTAAGGCTTCATCCTTGGAGTTGGTGTGCAGGGACTGGGTTCCCCCGAGAACCGCCGCTAAGGTCTGTACCGCCACCCGAACAATATTGTTATCCGGCTGTTGCGCCGTTAATGTAGAGCCTGCGGTTTGTGTATGGAACTTCAGCTGCATAGACTTTGGATTTTTTGCCCCGAAGCGTTCCTTCATGATTTTTGCCCAAAGCCTTCTTGCGGCTCTGAATTTTGCCACCTCTTCAAAGAGATCGTTGTGGGAATTAAAGAAGAAGGATAATCTCGGAGCGAAGGAGTCTACATCAAGCCCCGCTTTTAATGCGGCTTCCACATAGGCAATCCCGTCGGCTAAGGTAAAGGCAACTTCCTGGGTTGCAGAGGACCCGGCTTCCCGAATATGGTAGCCGGAAATGCTGATGGTATTCCAACTGGGCACTTCTTTTGAGCAGTAAGCAAAAATGTCTGTGATCAGTCTCATAGACTCTTCCGTGGGAAAAATATAGGTTCCCCGGGCTATGTATTCCTTTAAAATGTCATTTTGAATCGTTCCCCGCAACTTATCCGCGCTGACCCCTTGCTTTTCCCCTACCGCAATATACATTGCCAAAAGCACGGCGGCCGGTGCATTGATCGTCATGGAGGTGCTGACCTTATCCAAAGGGATTCCGTCGAATAAAATCTCCATATCCTTTAGGGAGTCTATGGCAACCCCTACCTTACCCACTTCTCCTTGGGCTAATTCATGATCCGAATCATAGCCTATTTGTGTGGGTAAATCGAAGGCTACGGAAAGTCCTGTCTGGCCTTGGTCCAATAAATACTTGTATCGTTTGTTGGATTCCTCCGCCGTGGCGAACCCTGCATATTGTCGCATAGTCCAGAAACGGCTACGGTACATGGTGGATTGAACCCCTCTTGTATAGGGATACTCTCCGGGAAAACCTAAGTCCTCCTGGTAATCCATTTCCCCAATATCCTCCGGTGTATAAAGTCTTTCAACGGTTCTTCCGGAAGTCGTGGTGAACTCTTCTTTTCTTTCAGGAAAGCGGCTTAAACCTTTGTCCACTTTTTCCTCCTGCCAATTCTTTTTCGCTTTTTTTACCTGTTCAAGCTTTTCTTTTTCAAACATCTTGTTTCCTCCCTTTAAATTTATTAAAATGGAAACGAGCAGTCTTTCAATTGTGACAGCTCTTGTTTTAAAGAAAATATTCAACTCTCTTTAATCAGGACATCACAGGCTTTCTGATTTTCTTTGCACTTTATTTTCTGCGCATTTTTGCAAGTATTATTTTTCCCCTTGCAAGATGTTGAAATTTCAACTCTGCACCTATAGACATTCTACATTTTTTAGAAACCTTGTGCAAGGTTTATTTTAAATTTTCTTTATTCTTTAAGGTTTTTGAGGTTTTCCTAAAGAAAACACCCTGAGAAATTTTCCCAGGGTGTTTTTATTGCTGATGAAAGGCGAACAGATTTATTTATTTATTTTCTCGTCTTTATTTTCCTGCTTTGAGGCCTCTTCCTGTTCCTTAGAATCCTTCTCTACAGACGGCGCAGTATTCTCAGCGCTCTGTTCTTCATTGCCTTCTTTGTTTCCTTCTTCATTTTCTTCCTTGTTTCCTTCTTTTATGTTTTCTTCCGATTCTTTTTTCTCATGTCCTTCTCGCACTTCTCTTTTGATTTCCTGGAGTTTTTCTTCCTGCTGTTCCATTTCCTTCGGGTTTTTATCTACTTTTCGGTCCTTCGCCCGCTGTTCTTTAAAGGCTAGTTCTTCCTTTTCCGAGTCCAGTTCCGCTTGAATCTTCACGGAAGCCAGTTTTTTCTCCAGGCTGTCTGCAGTGTCCTCTTTTTCCACGGTGACCAATCCTTTAAAGATCTTTTCAAACTGGAAGCCATTGAGGGTTTCCATTTTAAGAAGGGCCTGGGCAACTTTTTCCAGCTGACCTTCATGCTCTTCCAGAATCTTGATCGCCGCTTCATAAGCATCATCCACAAATCGTTTGATCTCCCGGTCTACTCGAGAGGCTACTTCTTCCGAATAATCTCTTTTGGAAGCGAAATCCTTACCGAGGAATACTTCCTCATCGCCGCTGCCGAAGGTCATCGGTCCAAGTTTCTCACTCATACCGTATTTCGTCACCATGGCTTTTGCCACCTGGGAAACTCGTTGCAGGTCGTTTTGTGCCCCGGTGCTGATGTCGTCAAGCTTTAGTTTTTCCGCCACTCGACCTCCTAAGAGGTGAATGAGATGCTCTTCCATCTCTGTCTTCGTAGCGTAGGATTTATCCCCTTCCGGTAGAATCATGGTAAATCCGCCGGCCCGTCCTCTTGGGACAATGGTAATTTGATGCACGGGATCGGAACTTGGCAGGCATCTTGCGGCAACCGCATGACCCGCCTCATGATACGCCGTAATTCTTCGTTCTTTTTCGCTGATTACCCGGCTTTTCTTCTCAATGCCCGCAATCACCTTCGTAATCGCTTCTTCGATGGTAGCCATATTGATTCGCTTGGCCCGACGTCTTGCAGTAAGCAAGGCCGCTTCGTTCATTAGGTTCTCTAAATCCGCCGGGGTGAATCCCGGAGTTCTTCGGGCAAGAACCTTAATGTTTACATCATCATCCAGGGGCTTGCCCTTGGAGTGTATATTGATAATCGCTTCCCGGCCTTTAATATCCGGAAGCCCTACTTCCACTTTTCTATCAAACCGTCCCGGTCGAAGCAGTGCCGGGTCTAAAATATCCGGTCGGTTGGTGGCCGCAACGATAATGATCCCTTCGTTTATGCCGAAACCGTCCATCTCCACAAGCAGTTGATTCAGGGTTTGTTCCCGTTCATCATGACCGCCGCCCAGGCCGGCCCCTCTTTTTCTACCTACCGCATCAATCTCGTCGATAAATACAATACAGGGGGAGTTTTTCTTCGCCTGTTCAAACAGGTCTCTTACACGGGAGGCTCCTACCCCTACAAACATTTCCACAAAGTCGGAACCACTGATGCTGTAAAAGGGTACTCCGGCTTCACCGGCCACAGCCTTGGTGATATAGGTTTTTCCTGTACCCGGGGGGCCAATCATCAGTACCCCTTTGGGGATCCTGGCGCCCAGTTCAATAAACCGTTTCGGTGCCTTTAAGAAATCCACCAGCTCCGATAATTCTTCCTTCTCTTCGTCCATACCTTCCACATCGTCAAAGGTAACTTTCTGCCGATCCTCTTCCTTTTGCAGCTTCGCTTTGCTTTTTCCAAAGTTCATGACTTTACTGCCGCCCCCTTGGGACTGCTGCATGAAAACAAACCAAAAAACCACAAAAACAAGGATGATTAATATCGTAGGCAACATACTGATAAACCATGGAGTTTCCGCTGGGGGTTCTCCTCCGATGGTTAAGTCTGTTTCGTCCATTTTATCCGTTAAAATTTCTGTAAACCGGGCATCATCAAAAACGTCCGGAATATAGGATTGAAACTCCTGTTCCTCTCCATTGACCAAACGGACTCCATCTACCGAACGTTCCTGAGTGGTAATCGAAACCACACGGTCGTTCATTAAATCCTGATACAGCTCTGAAAATTCTATATCGTCGATCTCTTGCGCTTCCATTCCCCATCTTTGTACAATTAAGAGCAGTACAATGAAAATTAAGATGTAAAAACTAGCACCACGGAAAAATTTCCTCAACAAAAGTCCTCCTCTCATTCTCCTGTTCATTTAAACACTTTAAATATTTTAACACAAGGTATTTTAAAAAACAACTAGAA
>SKRE01000141.1 GCA_007118655.1 Clostridiales bacterium
ACGCCTACTTGTCGAGAAAGAAGAATATGCTCTCGCGTTTGAGGCATTGGACCGTCGGCTGCGGATACTACCAGGATCGCTCCGTCCATTTGTGCCGCTCCGGTGATCATGTTCTTTACATAATCCGCATGTCCCGGGCAGTCTACATGGGCGTAGTGTCGGTTTGGCGTTTCATATTCTACGTGAGCCGTAGAGATCGTAATACCTCGTTCTTTTTCCTCCGGTGCTTTATCAATCTTGTCAAAGTCTACCGCTGCTCCGGTTCCAAATCGCTGATGCATGGTAATGGTGATCGCTGCGGTAAGGGTCGTTTTTCCATGGTCTACATGACCGATGGTCCCAATGTTTACATGGGGTTTATTTCTTTCAAATTTTACTTTTGACATTATTCATCCTCCTCTATTAAATTAAGCTGTATTATTTTTTTCCTTCTTTGATTTCTTCAGCAATGCTTCGCGGCACCTGTTCGTAGTGGTCAAAATGCATGGTGTAGTTGGCTCGTCCTTGTGTGTTTGATCGAAGATCCGTTGAGTACCCGAACATTTCTCCTAGAGGTACAAAAGCTTTGATCGCTTGTACTCCACCAACTCGCGGTTCCATACCTTCTACTTTTGCACGTCTGGAATTCAAGTCACCGATACAATCTCCAAGATAATTTTCAGGGGTTACAACTTCCACTTTCATGTATGGTTCTAACAGTACGGGAGATCCTTTTCTCAGTCCGTCCTTGAATGCCATAGATCCGGCAATTTTAAAGGCCATCTCCGATGAATCCACATCATGGTATGAACCGTCATAAAGTTCCACTTTAACGTCCACAACTTCAAATCCTGCGATTTCGCCATTTTCCATAGCTTCTTGAATACCCGCATCAACTGCAGGGACATATTCCTTGGGAATGGATCCACCGACAGTTTTGTTTATGAACTCATAACCTGCTCCCGGTTCTTGAGGATAAATCCGAAGTTTAACATGACCATACTGTCCTCTACCACCGGACTGTCGTGCATACTTCTTCTCAATATCCACTTCCTGGGAAATGGTTTCCTTGTACGCTACTTGAGGTTTACCTACGGAAGCTTCTACCTTGAACTCTCGCATCATTCGATCCACAATAATATCCAGATGAAGCTCACCCATACCGGAAATAATCGTTTGACCGGTCTCTTCGTCGGTGTGGGCTCTGAAGGTCGGGTCTTCTTCCGATAACTTTTGCAGGGCTATACTCATTTTCTCTTGACCCGCTTTGGTCTTAGGCTCAATTGCAACCGCAATAACCGGCTCAGGGAAAACCATGGACTCTAGAATTACTTGAGATTTTTCATCGCTGAGAGTATCCCCGGTTGCAGTATCTTTCAGACCTACTGCAGCGGCAATATCTCCGGCATAAACCTTTGTAAGCTCTTCTCGCGTATTGGCGTGCATTTGAAGCATACGGCCAATCCGCTCTTTTTTGCCTTTTGTAGAGTTATAAACATAAGAACCCGCTTCCAACGTCCCGGAATACACTCTGAAGAAAGCTAATTTCCCTACATAGGGGTCAGCCATAATTTTAAATGCCAGGGCTGCAAAAGGTTCTTCATCGGAGGCTTTTCTAGAAACCTCTTCTTCTGAATCTTTCATTATTCCGGTAATCGGCGGTACATCCAGTGGTGACGGCATTAACAGCACGATATAGTCAAGTAAACGCTGCACCCCTTTATTCTTATAGGCTGATCCGCAAAGGACCGGTACCATCTTATTGTCCAGTGTTCCTTGTCGAAGGGCATTAATGATCTCTTCTTCAGAGATTTCTTCTCCCTCAAGATATTTCATCATCAGCTCTTCGTCATTTTCAGAAACCGCTTCAACCAATTTTTCACGGTATTCAGCAGCGAGTTCTTTCATATCTTCAGGAATCTCTGTAATCTCGATGTCTTGGCCAAGATCATCCTTATACATAGTTGCATTCATTCTGATAAGGTCGATAATCCCTTCAAAATAATCTTCTTTTCCAATGGGCAGATGAATAGGCACCGCATTCGCTCCTAGACGATCTCTCATCATGGAAACTACATTAAAGTAATCCGCACCTACGATATCCATTTTGTTAACAAAGGCCATTCTAGGCACCTTATACTTATCCGCTTGTCTCCAAACCGTTTCAGACTGAGGCTCTACTCCGCCCTTAGCGCAGAATACCGCTACTGAACCGTCCAATACTCTAAGGGATCTTTCTACCTCCACGGTAAAGTCAACGTGTCCTGGTGTATCAATGATGTTGACTCTATGGTCATTCCACTCACAAGTTGTAGCAGCGGAAGTAATGGTAATTCCCCGTTCTTTTTCTTGCTCCATCCAATCCATCTGAGAGGCTCCTGCATGGGTTTCGCCTAACTTCCGGATTCTACCTGCGTAAAACAAAATTCGTTCAGTTGTGGTTGTCTTACCGGCATCGATGTGAGCCATAATTCCGATATTTCTTGTCCGCTTTAATGGGAATTTTCGTGACACTGTAATCCTCCTCTCACATACTTAAAGGCAAACTAAATCTAGTTTTACCATCTGTAATGCGCAAATGCTTTGTTCGCCTCTGCCATTTTATGTGTTTCTTCTCTTTTCTTAACTGATGCTCCCGTGTTATTGGCCGCATCCATGATTTCTTTCGCAAGTCGGTCTACCATACCTTTTTCTCCTCGAGCTCTGGTATATCGAATCAACCATCGAAGTCCTAAGGTTTGTCTTCTTTCCGGTCGTACTTCAATCGGTACTTGGTAGTTAGATCCACCAACTCTCCGGGCTTTTACTTCTAAGACCGGCATGATGTTTTCCATTGCTTTTTCGAAAACCTCTTCAGGGTTTTCACCGGTTTTCTCTTGAATAATTTCAAAAGCTTTATAAACCGTATTTTGAGCTTTTCCTTTTTTACCGTCAAGCATTACGTTGTTAATCAACTTGCTGACAACTTTGCTTCCGTAAATAGGATCCGCCAACACTTCTCTTTTAGGTACATTTCCTTTTCTTGGCACTAGTCTTCCCTCCTCAAATATAAAAATTGACTCGTCGGTACTCGACACTTAAGTAGTGGCCGTCGTGCTCTATATATACAATATATATATAAAATCATTACGACTTCATGACTTATTATTTTGGTCTTTTGGTACCATACTTTGATCTTCCTTGAACTCGATTTTCTACTCCTGCTGTATCTAAGGTTCCTCGAACAACATGGTATCGAACTCCCGGTAAATCTTTGATTTTTCCACCTCTAATCAGCACAACACTGTGTTCTTGTAGGTTGTGGCCAATTCCAGGGATGTAAGCTGTAACTTCAATTCCGTTAGTCAGTCGAACTCTTGCAACTTTTCTTAATGCAGAGTTTGGCTTTTTAGGGGTGATGGTTTTAACAGCTGTACAAACACCTCGTTTTTGTGGAGCACTTTGATCAGTTGCCATTCTTCTTTGAGAATCAAATCCTTTTTGAAGAGCTGGAGCTCCTGATTTCTTCGTGATCTTTTTTCTACCTTTTTTTACTAATTGGTTAATAGTAGGCATTCCTTGCACCTCCTTTCAGGGTTTAGATCTTTAATATGTTAATTTTCATTAACCTTTTCTTTAATTAATGCTACAACCGCAGCATTAAGACCAATCCCGCACTTTCGACCCAATTGTTTCATAGTCTCCACACGGTCAACCTCAATGGATTCTTCCTCAGCTTGTCGAAGTAAAGGTTCTAGAATATGGGACTGCGCATCGTTTGCAACAATCAATTTTCGAACCTCTTTTTTTTTCAAAGCTCGCGTAGTTTCTTTAAAGCCTACGACTTTTTTTTCATGTTTCAGATCATCCATTGCTAAGCTTCCTCCTTTGATATCACCTGAGAGATCCTAAGATCTCTCAGGCTTCACAAGGCTGCGCTTTTTACGCACTTAAATATTTTACCATTTGTCCTATTCAGTGTCAACTGCAGTACGTAAGTTTTCCTTGTCTGATAAAATCTCTTGGTTTTTGATTTCTCTGGTTTCCGGTTCTGCTTCCGGTTGAGCCATGTTTTTTATTGCAATATTTTTATATCTTTTCATTCCCGTTCCTGCCGGGATCAATTTACCGATAATAACATTTTCCTTAAGACCGATTAAATGATCCTCTTTTCCCTTAATCGCTGCATCGGTAAGGACTCTTGTTGTCTCCTGGAAAGAAGCTGCGGATAAAAAAGAATCCGTTGCAAGAGAAGCCTTTGTGATACCCAACAGGGTTTCAGAGTACGTTGCGGGTTCCAGACCTGCTTTTGTTGCTTCATTGTTGATCTTCGTAAGCTCAAACACATTCTCCAAGGAACCCGGTAAAAGATCGGTATCTCCCATATCTTCCACCTTTACTCGGCTAAGCATTTGTCTTACAATTACTTCCACGTGTTTGTCATCAATGTCCACCCCTTGGAGGCGGTATACTTTTTGAACTTCTTTGATGATATAGTTTTGCACGCCGATTTTTCCTTTAATGCTTAGGATGTCATGGGGATTAACGGAACCTTCCGTAATCTCATCGCCTTTTTCAATCATTTGACCATTATCCACTTTAATCCGGGCACTATAGGGAATCTCGTATAACTTTTCATCCTGATCGTTTTTAACGACGACTTCCCGTTTTTTCGAACTTTCTTTAAGGGTAATTTCCCCTTCGATTTCTGAAATAATCGCAAGTCCTTTGGGTTTTCTTGCTTCGAAAAGCTCTTCGATTCTGGGAAGACCCTGGGTGATATCGGCGCCGGCTACTCCACCGGTGTGGAATGTCCTCATGGTAAGCTGTGTTCCCGGTTCCCCGATAGACTGGGCCGCAATAATTCCTACGGCTTCTCCTACTTCAACCGGTTTTCCGGTGGCAAGGTTTCTGCCATAGCATAGGGCACACACTCCGTGTTTTGTCTTGCAGTTTAGTGTGGTTCTGATATTCAGCTCTTCTATTCCTGAATCTACTATGGCTTGGGCTTCTTCTTCTTCAATCAGTTGCCCACGCTTAATAATTACTTCTCCTGATGTTGGATCCAGAATATCTTCAGAAGCGTGTCGACCTTTCAGCCGGTCATAGAGAGGTTCAATAACTTCATTTCCGTCTTTGTAAGCTTGGACTACTGTCGAATCCTCGGTTCCGCAGTCAAGCTCTCTTACGATGACATCCTGAGATACATCAACAAGTCGCCGGGTTAAATAACCGGAGTCTGCAGTTCGAAGGGCTGTATCCGCAAGACCTTTTCTGGCCCCATGGGTGGAGATAAAGTATTCAAGTACTGTAAGTCCTTCACGGAAGTTTGCAGTGATCGGCATTTCTACCGTATGTCCGCTGGCATTTGCCATCAGTCCACGCATTCCGCCGAGTTGTCGGATCTGGTTTTTACTACCTCTTGCACCGGAGTGAGCCATAATGAACAGGTTATTCATACGATCGAGACCTTCCATCAGCTTATCGGTTACAAGTTCCGTAGTCTCCGTCCATGTTTCTATTACTTTATCATAGCGCTCATCATCAGAAATTAAACCTCTTCGATAAGCTTTTTCAAACTTCTCTACTTTTTCTTCCGCTTCTTTTAATAATTGGACCTTTGCTTCCGGAACCTCGATATCCGAAACCCCGATAGTAATAGCTCCTTTTGTCGAATACTTGAAACCCATTCCCTTAATATAATCCAGGAGTTTTACGGTTTCATTATTGCCCAGCTTTCTGAAACACTTTGCAATAATCTTTCCAAGTGCCTTTTTATCACACAGAAAATCCACTTCCAGCCCATAAGGATCTTTATCTCGATCCACAAACCCGAGGGTTTGGGGTATTTCTTCATTAAGAATGAATCGACCCACGGTGCTTTCCACAATTTTTCCTGAATCTTTTTCGTGTAATTTTCTTCTTACTTTAACCTTCGCATGAAGACTTACATAACCGTTGGCATAGGCCATAATCATTTCATCCTGATCTTTAAAAATCATGCCTTCGCCTTTGGCTCCGTCCAGATCGATGGTTAAATAATAACTTCCCAAAACCATATCCTGGGTGGGGGTAGTAATTGGCTCCCCATCCTTCGGTGCTAAGATATTATTAGGTGAGAGCATTAAGAATCGGCATTCTGCCTGGGCTTCCATCGATAAGGGAACATGGACTGCCATCTGGTCTCCGTCAAAATCCGCATTGTAGGCGGTACAAACCAAAGGATGCAGTTTTATCGCTTTCCCTTCCACCAGCACCGGTTCAAAAGCTTGGATCCCCAGTCTGTGCAGCGTTGGTGCCCGGTTCAGAAGCACCGGATGTTCTTTAATAACGTCCTCCAGCACATCCCATACTTCGGGCTTTACCTTTTCAACCATTTTTTTTGCGCTTTTAATATTATGGGCGTGATCCCCGGAAACCAGCCGCTTCATTACGAAGGGCTTGAACAGCTCTAAGGCCATTTTCTTGGGCAATCCGCATTGGTAGAATTTCAGTTCCGGTCCAACAACGATAACCGATCGTCCGGAGTAATCCACCCGTTTTCCTAAGAGGTTCTGTCTGAATCGACCTTGTTTTCCCTTTAACATATCCGAGAGAGACTTTAAGGGTCTATTCCCCGGGCCGGTTACCGGCTTTCCTCTTCTGCCATTGTCGATCAGAGCATCAACGGCTTCCTGAAGCATTCTTTTTTCATTCCGAACAATGATATCCGGAGCGCCTAAATCCAAAAGTCTTTTCAATCGATTGTCTCGGTTGATCACTCGTCGATATAAATCATTTAAATCCGAAGTAGCAAACCGTCCTCCGTCTAATTGGACCATAGGACGAAGATCCGGCGGAATAACCGGAACCGCATCTAATATCATCCATTCCGGTTTGTTTCCGGATTTTCTAAAAGCTTCTACCACTTCTAATCTTCGAATCGTTCGAACTCTCTTTTGACCGGTGCTTTCTTTCAGGTTTTGTCTAAGTTCCTGGTTCAAACTTTCCAAATCAATATTTTTGAGCACTTCTTTTACCGCTTCCGCGCCCATTGCCGCCTTAAAAGTATTCCCGTATTTTTCCAATGCATCCGTGTATTCTTTTTCCATTAATACTTGTTTTTCCGTCAGCCCTGTATCTCCGGCATCTGTAACAAGGTATGCTGCAAAATACAGAACTTTTTCTAATGATCTTGGCGACATGTCTAAAATCAGACCCATTCTGCTGGGAATACCTTTGAAGTACCAAATATGAGAAACCGGAGCCGCAAGTTCAATATGCCCCATTCTTTCTCTTCTCACTTTTGCTTTCGTAACCTCAACACCACAACGGTCACACACAACCCCTTTATGGCGGACTCTTTTATACTTTCCACAATGACATTCCCAGTCCTTTGTTGGACCGAAAATTTCCTCACAAAATAGCCCTTTCTTTTCAGGTTTTAATGTTCGGTAGTTGATTGTTTCCGGCTTCTTTACTTCTCCCCTTGACCACTGTCTAATCTTCTCTGCGGATGCTAAACCGATTTTAATGGATTCAAAATTGTTTAATTCACACAAGGAGTATCGCTCCTTTCCAATTTCATGATTTTATTAACTGCCTGTAAGAATTACTGCTTATCTTCTTTACTTATATCTTCTATCACTGCACCTTCCAGCATTGTTTCCTTTTCCTTTTGGAGGTTCAGGGAAACCGGGGTCTCTTCAATGCCAAGATCTGAACCTTCGCTGTCTAAGCTTTCCCGAATTTCTATTTCCGTATCTCGATCTCTTAAAACCTTAACGTCCAGTGCCAAACTTTGCAGCTCTTTGATTAGTACTTTGAAGGATTCCGGTATTCCCGGTTCCGGCACATTTTCGCCTTTAACAATACTTTCATAGGTTTTAACACGACCGATCACATCATCAGACTTTACCGTTAAAATTTCCTGCAGGGTATGGGCCGAACCATAGGCTTCCAAGGCCCATACTTCCATTTCTCCAAACCGTTGACCACCGAACTGTGCCTTACCTCCCAGTGGCTGCTGAGTAACCAGTGAATAGGGTCCCGTACTTCTTGCATGGATTTTATTGTCAACTAAATGGTGTAGTTTTAACATATACATGTAACCCGTGGTTACATCATTATCAAACTTTTCACCGGTTCTTCCATCGATCAGAGGCACTTTCCCGGTTTCACTAAACCCGGCTTCTTTAAGGGCATCCATAATATCATACTCGTTGGCTCCGTCAAATACCGGAGTAGCTACTTTCCAATTCAAGGTTTTGGCTGCGAGTCCCAAATGGATCTCCAAAACCTGACCAATGTTCATTCTGGATGGTACACCAAGGGGATTCAGAACGATCTCCACCGGGGTTCCATCGGGTAAAAACGGCATATCCTCTTCCGGAAGAATTCGAGATATTACCCCTTTGTTTCCGTGTCTTCCCGCCATTTTATCCCCTACGTTAATTTTCTTTTTCTTCGCAATGTAGACTCTTACAAGTTCGTTTACTCCGGGAGATAACTCGTCACCATTTTCCCGAGTAAATACTTTGATATCTATAATGATCCCGCTTTCACCATGAGGCACTTTTAGTGAAGTATCTCGAACCTCCCGAGCCTTTTCACCGAAAATCGCTCTTAGCAGTCTTTCTTCCGCAGTCAATTCCGTCTCTCCTTTAGGAGTGACTTTACCAACTAAAATGTCTCCGGAATCCACTTCCGCCCCGATACGAATAATTCCTCGTTCATCCAGGTTTTTCAGGGCATCCTCAGAAACGTTGGGAATATCACGGGTAATCTCTTCCGGCCCAAGTTTGGTATCTCTTGCATCGGATTCATACTCTTCAATATGAAGGGAGGTCAGGGAATCTTCCCTTACCAACCGCTCGTTAATCAGTACGGCATCCTCGAAGTTGTAACCTTCCCAGGGCATGAAAGCCACCAGGCAGTTTCTTCCTAAGGCCAGTTCCCCGTTATCCGTGGAGGGTCCGTCGGCTAGTATGTCGCCTTTTTTCACCATCTCCCCTTTGTTGACCAGGGGTTTTTGATTAAAGCAGGTCCCTTGATTGGATCTTTTGAATTTCAACAACTTATATCGATCTTTGTTGCCGTCCTCCCGCTTTATAACGATTTCCGTAGCGCAGGATTTTTCAACAACTCCGTCATTATCTGCAACAACGACAACACCGGAATCTTTTGCAGCACGGTATTCCATTCCCGTACCAATTATAGGAGCATCGGTTATCAGTAAAGGTACTGATTGCCGCTGCATGTTCGATCCCATTAGCGCACGGTTTGCATCGTCATTTTCCAGAAAAGGGATCATGGCCGTAGCCACGGATACCACTTGCTTCGGCGATACATCCATGTAATCCACTTCATCTCGAGGGACTATATCAATGGCACCGTTATATGTTCGACAAGTCACCTTGGTGTTTACAAAGCGACCGTCTTCATCTAAGGGTTCGTTGGCTTGAGCAATAATCGCCACATCTTCATCGTCCGCCGTTAAGTATTGAGTTTTTTCCAAAACGATGGCAGTTTCCTTATCCACAATTCGATACGGGGATTCCGTAAAACCATACTCGTTAATTCTTGCATAAGAACTTAAGGAGTTGATCAACCCGATATTCGGTCCTTCCGGAGTTTCAATCGGACACATTCTTCCATAATGGGAATGATGAACATCCCGAACAGCAAATCCTGCCCGCTCTCGGGAGAGACCGCCTGGCCCCAGGGCTGATAACCTTCTTTTATGAGTCAGCTCCGCTAAAGGGTTGGTTTGGTCCATAAATTGAGATAACTGGGAACTGCCGAAAAATTCTTTAATGGATGCGGCAACCGGCCGAATGTTTATTAATGCTTGCGGGGTTACGGTTTCAACATCCTGAATAGTCATTCTTTCCTTCACGACCCGTTCCATCCTGGAAAGACCGATACGGAATTGATTTTGCATCAGTTCTCCTACAGATCGGAGTCTCCGGTTTCCTAAATGGTCAATATCGTCGATATTGCCGATTCCATGAATCAAATTAAAAACATAATTAATAGAAGCTAAGATATCGGAATGAATGATGTTCTTGGGAACCAACTCCCGTCTCCGCTCTTTTAAAGCTCCTTTGATTTCTTCATCTGTGGTACAAGTATCCAATATCTCTTTCAATACGGGATAGTATACTTTTTCTCGTAGTTTATATTCTGATAGATCAAAATCCATGTATTTTTTCGGGTCCACAAAACCGTTTCCTAAAACCTTTACCACACGGTCCTCACGGCCATAAACCTTTGCTTCCCGAATGCCAAGATTTTCAATTTCATAGGCTTTCTCTTTGGATATTTTGCTGTCTTTTTCCGCAAGGATTTCTCCTGTAGACTCATCAATAATGTCCATCGCCGCGACTT
Source organism: Clostridiales bacterium (assembly GCA_007118655.1). Taxonomy (GTDB): domain Bacteria; phylum Bacillota; class Clostridia; order Peptostreptococcales; family T1SED10-28; genus Isachenkonia. Next base: position 10,327 of record SKRE01000141.1, read on the forward strand.
GATTCACAATCCTTCTGGCAATTGAAAGTTTTTTGTTAAACTTGTATCTTCCAACTTTAGCTAAGTCATATCTCTTAGGATCATGAAAAAGAGAGTTTAAAAGGGTTCTGGCACTGTCTAAGTTCGGAGGTTCTCCCGGTCTTAATTTTTTATAAATCTCCAATAACGCTTCTTCTTCGTTCGTGGTGTTGTCTTTATCTAAAGTATTCAACAGGTTTTCATCTTCACCGATTAAATCCTTTATCTGACTATCGCTTCCATAGCCTAAAGCTCGTAATAATACAGTAACCGGCTGCTTCCGGTTTCGATCGATACGGACACTGATTACTCCGTTAGAGTCCGTCTCATATTCAAGCCATGCCCCTCGATTTGGTATAACAGTAGAGGAAAACAACTCTCGACCCGTAGTATCCCGTTCCATGTTGTAGTAAACTCCCGGTGATCGAACCAATTGAGTTACAATAACTCTTTCAGCTCCGTTAATAACAAAGGTTCCGGTTTCCGTCATCAGAGGAAAATCCCCCATAAATACTTCTTGTTCCTTTACTTCTCCGGTTTCTTTGTTAATAAGCCGCACTTTCACTTTAAGAGGACATGCATAATTCACATCTCTTTCTTTGGACTCTGCAACTCCATACTTCGGATCTTCATCCAGGGAATAGCCAATAAATTCCAAAATAAGATTCCCCGTATAGTCTTCAATAGGGGAAATATCGTTGAAGACTTCTTCAAGACCTTCTTTCAAAAACCATTCATAAGATGACTTTTGCAGTTCGATTAAATTGGGTACGTCAAACACCTCATTAATCTGCGAGTAGGTCATTCTTGTACTTCTTCCAAGTTGGATAGGACGTGGCATTGTATTCACTCCTTGCTTTAAATATATATTACAATTCTTTGCATAAAAAAAATATTTCGCACACTTCAATGCAATATATAATTTTATCATAATGGTATCATGAGTGTCAATAATTATTTTAGAAATTAAAAAAATCGAGCAAGAGTCATCATTATGCGTCTCTTGCCCGATTAGTTTTGTAATTAAGGGTCGGTTAGTTTGCTTCGAACTCAATAATTACTTAAGTTCTACGGTAGCTCCAACTTCTTCTAATTTAGTTTTCATTTCTTCAGCTGCATCTTTCTCTACGCCTTCTTTTACTGCCTTTGGAGCAGCGTCTACTAATGCTTTTGCTTCTTTAAGACCAAGTCCTGTGATTTCTCTTACCACTTTGATTACTTTGATCTTTCCAGATCCTGCACTTTCAAGTACTACGTCAAAATCAGTCTTCTCTTCTACAGCTTCTCCGGCAGCACCGGCTACAGCTACAGGAGCTGACGCTGATACGCCAAACTTCTCTTCTGCCGCTTCTACTAACTCATTTAATTCTAATACTTTCATGTTTTCAATAGCTTCTAAAATTTCTTGATGTGTCATTTATCAAGCACCTCCGATTATTTTTTTAATTTTATGCTTCCTCTTCTTGCTTCTTATCTGCAATTGCTTTAAGCATGTATGCAAAATTGGAAATTGGAGCTTTGAAGCTTCCAAGAAGTTTTGCAATCAGTTCTTCTCTTGATGGAATGGATGCAACTTTATTTAGCTCTGCACCTTTATACATTTCACCTTCTAATACGCCTACTTTTAGTTCCAGCTTGTCATGAGTCTTTGCAAAGCTCTTTGCGATTTTCGCTGGAGCGATAGGATCATCATACCCGAACGCTATGGCATTTGGTCCATTCAGTTCTTCAATTAATGCTTCGTTTCCGGTTTCTTTCGCTGCACGTCGAATTAATGTGTTTCGATATACACTGTAATCTACGCCGGCTTCTCGAAACTGTTTTCTAAGCTCCGTTGTTTCAGCAACGTCTAATCCTCTATAATCAACAATCAACATTGATGTAGAACGATTAAATTTGTCTACGATTTCTTCAACTATTACTTTTTTCTTTTCAATAGCTTTTGACACAGAAGGCCACCTCCTTATTTAAAGTCTATCTAAAGCTCCTATTTTGCCTTGAAGTTGAAAAAGACCTTTTAGGTCCGGGGACATAAAAAGGTCTTTGAGTTTCTTATATTCAAAGCCTAAGTAGGAAATTAAGCTCTCGCACCTACTGTCTCCGGCAAAATATTCACATTTATTATAGATTAGTCTATCAGCAAACCTTTACACTGTCAAGGTTTTTATTCTTCAGCTTCCAACTTCGCTGTGCTCACCTTGATGCCGGGTCCCATAGTGCTGGTCACCGTTACATTTCTAAGGTATTGCCCCTTAGCTGCAGCAGGTCTTGCTTTGACGACAGCATCCATAAGTGCTTTATAGTTCTCATATATTTCCTGCTCGCCGAAAGAAACCTTCCCGATTGGAACATGAATAATATTACTCTTGTCCAAACGATATTCCACCTTACCGGCTTTGATTTCTTTAACCGCGTTGCCAAGATCAAAAGTTACTGTTCCCGACTTTGGATTTGGCATTAATCCCTTTGGTCCAAGAACTCGACCCAGTTTACCAACAACCCCCATCATGTCCGGTGTTGCCACAACCACATCAAAGTCAAACCAGTTTTCCTTTTGAATTTTATCCGCTAAATCTCCTTCACCCACATAATCAGCTCCGGCACTTTTAGCTTCTTCAGCTTTTTCGCCTTTAGCAAAAACCAAGACCTTTACTTCTTTACCGGTACCGTGAGGAAGTACAATTGCTCCTCGAACCTGTTGGTCTGCATGTCGTGAATCTACTCCCAGTTTAATATGAGCTTCCACGGTTTCATCAAATTTCGCCTTCGCAGTTTCTTTTACCAGCGCTACAGCTTTTTTCGGGCTGTAATGCTTTTCTCGATCTACGAGTTTAATAGAATCTTGATATTTCTTACCTCTTTTAGCCATTTTATTACCCTCCTTGTGGTTTATCGGCTTTTGCCTCCCACTCATTCTCTAACTTGCTGACAACTTAATTTACTTACACATTCTAACCTTCTACTTCAACACCCATGCTTCTGGCTGTTCCTTCGACCATGCTCATTGCAGTCTCTACCGTAGCGGCATTTAAGTCCGGTTGCTTTAATTCTGCGATTTCTCTGATTTGCGCTTTAGTGATTGTACCGACTTTTGATTTGTTTGGTTCTCCCGAACCGGATTTCAGTCCAATCGCTTTCTTGATTAAAACTGCAGCCGGTGGAGTTTTGGTGATGAAAGAGAAAGATCGATCTTGGAATACTGTTATAATAACAGGAATTACAAGGCCTGCTTGATCTGCTGTCTTTGCATTAAACTCCTTACAGAATCCCATGATATTAATACCATGTTGTCCCAGTGCAGGTCCTACCGGTGGTGCCGGAGTCGCCTTAGCTGCTTGTATTTGTAACTTGATTTGACCAATTACTTTTTTTGCCATGATTACACCTCCTTTAAATATTTACAATTAAAGATCTGTTACCTGATCAAAACTCAGTTCTACCGGAGTTTCTCTTCCAAACATAGAAATCAGCACCTTAAAGGTTCCTTTTTCCATGTTGATCTCTTCAATAGATCCAATAAAATCTTGAAAAGGTCCGGATGTTACTTTAATAGAATCTCCTTTTTTAAACGGAGCCTCTATTACCACATGATCAATTCCCATGGTTCTTACTTCATGATCCGTGAGGGGAATCGGTTTTGAACTCGGTCCTACAAATCCTGTTACGCCTCGTGTATTACGTACCAGGTACCAGGATTCATCAGTTATAATCATCTTCACAATAACATAACCGGGATATAGTTTGGATTCCTTGATCTTTTTCTTGCCATTTTTAATTTCCACTTTTTCTTCCATCGGAACTTTTACTTCCATTATTACATCTTCCATACCTCTGTTTTCCACTAATTTTTCAATATTAGCCTGCACTTTTTTTTCGTGGCCGGAAAACGTATGGACTACATACCATCTTGCTTCTTCTTGGGACATATATATGGAGGATCTGTTTTTTCACGACAGTCCTCTCTCGCCTCCTTTTTATAGTCTGGCATTAAATAATTAGGCTTAATCCTAAACCGAATACTGAATCCAAAATCCAAATAGCAGCGGCAGCTAATGTACAAACAAATATCACAACCGTTGTATGAGTTTTTAGCTCTTGTTTACTGGGCCAGTTAACCTTTTTCAGTTCCGCTTTAGCACTTTTTAAAAACTTCCCAAGACTTGCTCGTTTGGTACTGGTACTTGCTTGTTGAGCACTCATGACTTGTCACATCCTTTTTACACAAATTCTATCCAACCACTATTTTGTTTCTTTGTGAACAGTATGATGCTTGTCGAATTTACAGTATTTTTTCAACTCTATTCGATCAGGGTTGTTTTTCTTGTTCTTTGATGTAATATAATTTCTTCTCTTGCACTCTTCACACGCTAAGGTAACATTTACTCGCACCTTTTACACCTCCTAGCTAAAAAACATCGCCATAAGCAAATGTTTAATGTATATCTAATGGACAAACCAATCTCATTAAAGCTCACCTAATAAAATCTACCACATTTTATTTTCCCTGTCAACAAAAAATCATTTAGTAAACTATGGGGACTAGGTTTTCCTAGTCCCCATATGGCTATCAGTTCAGTTGTCGGACAGTTCTTTTGTTTTGCTTTTACTCCGTGATTTGAGCTACAACTCCGGCTCCTACGGTTCTTCCACCTTCTCGAATTGCAAATCGAAGGCCTTCTTCCATTGCGATTGGGCTGATAAGCTCAATGTCCATGGTTACGTTA
>SKRE01000168.1 GCA_007118655.1 Clostridiales bacterium
GAAAGAGCAGGAAAGAGCAGACAGCGGGACGGAGTAATTGTCCTGTTTATGCTTTTACTATGAGAGGACAATTACCCCGTCCCGCTGCCCTCCTCGACGTCTTCGCTGTCCTTCATGAAAATGTTAAAGCTTCCCGACTGCCTTGTTCTATCAACAGAAGAAAGGCTGGCGGGGAGCTTTTTTTGTTGCAATCAATAGCCTTGTCTTTTATGCCGGAGAAAACTGGCAACGGCTAGTATGATAAAAACCAAAAATAGAACTCTTGCAATACCGGTGGCAGTAGTAGCAATCATTCCAAGTCCAAAAAGACCGGAAATAATTGCAAGAACAAGAAAGAAAATCGCGCCCTTCAGCATAGTATCCTCCTTTCTACCCCAAGGAATAACGGGAAATGACTAGTTGATATTTGTATTTTACCCGGAAAAATGTGTATTATTCATTTTATAGAGCGAAGCGTACTATAGCAACGCTGTATAGTCACAGAGATGAGGATTTGAGGACGGAGCAATTATGTAACCCCTATTGGAAAAAAACAACTAGAGGACAATTGCTCCGTCTCCCTGTCTCTTCCCCGTCCCCTCTCTCTTTCCCCTGCAGCTCTTTCCCTCTGTCTATGCAGGTATCCGGATTAAGTTTTGTTGACAAAGGTTAAAGCAAATAATATTATGATATGAATAGGTATTTTAAATTGACAAGTATTATTCTTTTATTATCACTACGCAGAGGGGAGGCCTCGTCTTGAAGCCTAAACATACGATCTTATTTGTTGCTGCTGCTAATTTAATAATATTAGTGGGGGTACATTTTCTGCTTGCAGGAAATCCGCGGGGAGAATCAGTGGCATTGAGCCTGCTTCATATTATCGGTTTGACTTTCGGTCTTATTTTTTTACATAGAGCTTATGGAAAAACCGCCGGGAAACATAAAAGTTTTTGGTTGTATTTAAGTATCGGCCTGGCATTCTATCTTGCGGGAACCTTGACATGGTATTATTTTGAAATAATCCAAGGGATCACCGTGCTGTCGGACACATCCTACTTATTTTGGCTTTTAGCTTATATATTCTTTCTGGTTGCATTGATTGTTCGAATAAGAAACACAAAAACCGAGGCCCTAAACCGATCCTATATCTTTAATATAATTATATTTATGATTACGACGGCGTCCATCATTATTCACTATTTAGTTGAACCGGTTATAACGCTTTCAAAACACTCAATGTGGAACACCTTAATGTCCCTGGCATACCCTGTTATGGATTTAAGCATCTTGTTTGCGATAATAACCCTTTACTATTTGATTTATAAAAGGAAAGATAAAAACGATTTACTTCTAGTTTTAGGCGGACTCTTTGTACACGTCATAGCCGACTCCTATTTTGCATATCTGGATATTATGGGGGGGTTCTATGCCGGACACCCTGTAGGTCTTTTATGGCTAAGCAGTATATGGTTGATAGGATTTGGCGGCTTTTATGTAACTCAGGACAATAAAGAGCCTGAGCCGACGTTCAAAGAAACCTTTGAGAAAAGTGAAATCCTCATTCCGTACATCGGTACGATTATACTTATTCTATTGGTTATATTCAGTTATCAAAGGGATTTTAATGCACTCAGCTTGGGACTGCTTGTTATTATGATAATGATAATTGTACGTCAGTTGTATATGGTAAAAGAAAATAATAAACTTATTGATGAATACCGGCATTTAGCCTACCACGACCTCCTTACGGGGTTGAATAACCGAGGGAGCTTTAAATTGCATCTGGACAATAGGATTATCAACGCTAAAAACAGCAGAATCGGTTTATTACTGATTGATTTGGACAGATTCAAAGTAGTAAATGATACCTTAGGTCATCAAGTTGGAGATAGTATTCTGTTAAAAACCGCGGAATATTTAAGAGAAATGGCAGATTCCGATTCTCAGATTTTCAGATTAGGAGGGGATGAATTCGCGATTATCCTGACTGAAGCAACGAAAAAGAAATGTGCAGGGGCCGCCGCAGTCTTGCTCGAAAAATTCCAAAAACCTTTTTTATTAAACGAGCATGAACTTATTGTTACGGCCAGCATCGGAATCAGTATGTATCCCGATAATGGCCTTACTTTGGATGAAATGTTCAGGTATGCAGATGTAGCCATGTACCTTGCAAAGGATGGAGGAAGAAATGGCTTTAGATTCTACGATGATGAATTAAAACATACTATGGCGAGAAAAATGAGAATAGAGAGTGATTTAGGGAAGGCCATCGAGAAAAACCAGCTACAGCTGCATTATCAGCCGATAGTAGAATTAAGCACAAGAAAACTCCTTGGAATGGAAGCATTACTTCGTTGGAAGCATACGGAGATGGGGTGGATTTCTCCTGCGGAATTCATTCCCATTGCGGAAGAAACCGGCAGGATTGTATCCATTGGCGAGTGGGTTTTAAAAACCGCCTGCATACAAAACCGAATATGGCAGAAAAAAGGACTGCCGATGATTAATATTTCAGTAAATGTATCCGTCAGGCAATTTCAGCAGGGAAATTTTTTAGGAATTCTTAAAAAAGCATTGCATGACTCGAAGCTGGATCCCGGTTTTCTGGAAATAGAGATTACCGAAAGCATTATGCAAAACATCGATATTAGCGGACCTGTATTACACAGGATAAGAGAAATGGGTGTTGGAATCTCCATCGATGATTTTGGAACAGGATATTCATCGCTGCATATGATACAGGAACTACCGATCAATACTATAAAACTTGATAAAGCTTTTATTGCGAAAATTACTGACAAGAAACAGCAAGCGATGATTAAAACCATAATAGACCTGGGGAAAACCCTTAAATTAAACGTTGTGGCTGAAGGAATAGAAAACGAGCATCAACTGAAAACCTTGATAGAAAACAATTGTACCATGGGTCAGGGCTATCTATTTTCAAGACCGGTACAAGGAGAAAAATTCGAAGAAATCTTAAGAGAATACCGATGTCAAGAATCCAGCAAGGCATTTATGGTACCCGTCAGTAGGAAAAGTTGATTTTCATATGATAGATATTTTCTTTCGAATCATATATAATATTGGTACGTTACAAAAGGCAAGATGGGGCACAGAAAATTAATCAGGAGGTATCACTATGGATATCCAAAAAATACAAAAGGATTATTTATCAGGCCTGCTTCGAGGTGATCGTCATCAATGCCATCTAATTGTAAAAGATGCCCTTTATGAAAAAATATCATTACAAGAAGTATATGAGCAAGTTTTTACCCCTTCCATGATCGAAATCGGTAGATTGTGGGAAATAAAAGAAATATCCATTGCCCAAGAACATTTAGCCACCGCCATCACCCAAAGTGTGATATCCGGATTTTATGAGTATCTGTTTTCTAATAAAACCCCGGAGTACAAAGGAAAGATGATTCTAACCTGCGTTGGGGATGAACTTCATGAGTTGGGGCCCCGTATGCTGGCGGACCTGATTGAAATGGAAGGTTGGGATGTTCAATACTTAGGTGCAAATATGCCCATGGATGCAATATTTCACATAGTGATGGAAGAAAAGCCGGATCTTGTAGGGCTTTCCGCTACGGTGAAAGAAAACAAAGAGGACATTAAACAGCTGATAAAAAGAATAAAAGAAGAACACGACCCGGGTACTCCCATTATGGTAGGAGGACTGGCCTATAAAATATTCCCGGATTTGTATGAATATACCGGGGGAGATTTTTTAGGCAACAACTTCGAGGAAGCTTTGAAGTTCGCAAGGAAAGTAGAAATAAAAAGAAGTTAGCTCCTAATATAGACCGCACTGCAAAAGATCAAAATCTCAACTCAATAAGGGGGGAATGTATATGGAGACGGATTCTAATACAAAGGGCCGGGGATTTATTATTCGCTGTACCCAGGAAGGGATCATCAAAGACATAATTCGAAATGAACTGAAGCAGGAATTACCTTTTGATCCTGAGGAAAACATCCATTATTATCTTGACCACCAAAGCCTTATTGATCACAAAAGATTTTTTGCGCAAGTAAGAGAATCCGGAGCCGGACTAGCTTGGCAATTGAACCTGAAGGGAAAAGAGGAAACCATGGCCTTGACCTTTGCCGCAGTTCTGGAAGAGGAAGACCTTTTAGTGGTGGCTGCAGAGAATGTTGATAAGATATTGGATTATTATGAGGATCTGATAAAGAGGAACAGTCCCTATGCCAATAAAATTCGTGATATTATACAACGCAGTTTTACAAGAAACATTATTAGGAACAGCGGATTACCTAAAAATGCAGAAATCGAGACTTATCACGGCATCAGCACCATTAATAATCAATTGACCAATGTGCAAAGAGCATTAACGAAAAAAAACATTGAACTGAAGCGAATAGACGAGCAGAAAAATGAGTATCTAGGAATGGCCGTCCATGATTTGCGCAATCCCATAGGTACCATCATGGGATATAGTGAAATTTTAAAGGAAGAGATTGAAAAGAATCTGAACGATGAACAAAAGGAGATGCTGGACTTGATTTATAGCTCCAGCGAATATATGTTAAAGATCATTGATGATTTTCTTGATGTTTCAAAAATTCAGTTGGGGAATCTGAAATTGGATAAAAGCTTAGTGAATCTTGAGGAACTGGTTAAGCAAAATATCTCAATTAACCTGATTGTGGCTCAGCAAAAGGATATCAATCTGGAGTATATCTTAATAGGAGAAGCCCCCGTTGTAATGGTGGATCCCGGTAAAATGAATCAAGTACTGAATAATCTTATTGGTAATTCTGTGAAGTTCTCCCCCTCCCAAAGCAGTATTACAGTAACGCTATCCTCGGACTATGAAAAAGTGATGATGGAAGTGGCTGATGAGGGTCTTGGGATTTCAATGGAGGATAAGGAGAAGATATTTAACTCCTATCAACAGGCAGAAACGAAAAGCACCAATGGGGAAAAAGGAGAAGGCTTAGGTCTTGCCATAGTAAAAAAAATCATCAAAGGTCATGGCGGGGTTATTCAAGTGCAATCGGAAGAAGGAAAGGGCTCAAGATTTACCGTGTGGCTGCCAAAGGACCGGAGGAAAACAGACAAAGAACAGGACCTTTCCGAGATAAAGGCAATGAGTGATACAAGACCGATATAAAAGATGTGGGGACGAAGTAATTGTCCTCTTTTTTTTGTTCTTTTTGCAATTTTATTGAACGGCTTCCGAATTTTTTTACTTTTTGGAATTCCGGTTTAGAACAGTCAAAATAAGAAGAAACAATATTCTGAAAACTATCGAATGAAATCGTAAAGTACTATATAATTAAGGCATACCTTATTAACAGTGGCATGGAATATTTTTTTATTTCTAATCGTTAATTATTTAACAAATTATTCTTATAATTTCATTACTGATGATATGGTAGTGCAGGTCAAGAATTTGATAAAATGAGGATAATGTGATGTTAAAGAAAAAGAAACTTTTAATGCAAAGGCTGTGGTGCTGGCAACCGGCGGTTTTTCTCAAAGTCCGGAAATGATCGATGAATACGGCCCAACGGCAAGCGGACAATTTTGTTATGCAGCCTCAGGGAATGTAGGGGACGGTCTCAGAATGGCAAAAGAAGCAGGGGCAGACATTGTAGCAAAGGACGGGGTAATCGGATTTAGAGGAGTATCTCCTGACCGATCTTATCGAGCTTCCCTTGGAGTATTGGTTTTTTATCCGAATCTCTATGTGGATGAAAAGGGAGAGCGTTTCATGAACGAGGCGAATTACTACGCATTGATGTATGAAGATATGGTGGAAAATGAAAGCGATGAATTCTACTCGATTTTCAGCGGGGAGGTACCGGCAGAAGCTTTAGAAGAGGGAGTAGAAGACGGGTGCGTGGTGAAAGCTGATACGTTTGAAGAATTAGCGGAAGCCATGGGAGTGCCCGCAGATAACTTTTTAGCATCCGTGGAAAGATTTAATGAATTGGCGGAAAGTGGTGAAGATGAAGATTACGGAAATCCTGTCATTGCCACTATTGAAGAGGGAGAACTATACGCACTAACGGTACTTCCTGCGACATTAGGGTCTTTCGGCGGGGCAAGGGTTAATCTGCAAGGAGAAGTAATGGATACCGATGGAAATCCGATTCAAGGTCTTTATGCTGCAGGGGAAGTCGCCAACGGTCAATTATATAAATCCGTATACCCGGCAAGCGGAACATTTATTACCGCAGTGTTTGTTTTGGCAAGGGACGCAGGAAAAGAAGCAGCTATGAGTATTGGAGAATAGCAAAATGAAATGAAAAAGAGACCGGCATAAACTCATTGCAGTCAAGAACATGAAAGAATAGGACAGAGGGCGGAGTAATTGTCTTCAAAGTTGGAAAAACCAACATGTGGACAGTTACTCTTTCTCTCTGATCTTTTTTACCCGGACGAAAGATTAACTTCTGATAAGCAGGGGTATATATTTACCGCAGGATTCGGTCAGAAAGTAACATTCTTCCTAGGATTGGGGAAAAAGGTGTTAAGAGGACAATTACTCCGTCTCTCTATCCTTTCTGTCGGTCTTCTGTTCTATTAGAAAAGGAGTGGAACATTTGAGTGAAAAAAGACCGATTCGACGCAGCACCTTTTTGAAAGACGTATTAATTTGTTCTCTTGGAGCTTACGGCGGTCCGGAGGCTCATTATGGGGTTTTTACAGATCAGATGGTAGTTAAGAAAAAATACTTAACCGAGGAAGAGTTGGTGGAGCTGATGGCCTTAACCGGTATTCTGCCGGGTCCCAGCAGTACCCAGACCATTGTCGCCATCGGACACAAAACCGGAGGCCCGATGTTGGCGCTGCTGACTATGCTGGTATGGGCACTGCCCGTACTCGTGGCGATGACCCTTCTTTCTTTTATGAGCCAGTTTTTAGCGGACATGAACCTATCCCAGGATGGCCTGCGGTATATCGGACCCATGGCCGTAGGGTTTATTATTGTGGCTGCCTACCGTATCGGCAGGAAAGTGGTGAAGGATGGAATAACCTTAGGACTGCTGATATTCGCAGGGATAACCACGTTTTTTATCAGGGACCCTTGGATATTTCCCCTGGCATTAATTTTTGGCGGAGCAGTCAGTGTGTTAACCTCAAAGGAAACGAATATCTGGCACAGGGTAAAACTGAACCCGCCATGGAAATACTTAATTCTCTTTGCAGCTTTTGCCTTGGGCAGCCTGGTTCTGGTATTTATCTCGGATAATCAAATCATTCGATTATTTGAGAGTTTCTACCGCTACGGTTATTTGGTCATCGGTGGGGGACAGGTGGTCATCCCAATGATGTACAGCGAAATCGTAGAAGTGCTTCAATATATGAGCAGCCAGGAGTTTTTAACGGGATTCGGCCTGGTACAAGGGCTTCCCGGTCCTATGTTCAGCTTCAGCGCCTACACGGGAGGCATGGCGGCTAGAGGAGGCAGTGCGGCAACCCAGGTCCTCGGTGCAGCGGTCAGCGGTATCGGCATATTTCTGCCGGGTCTTTTTCTGATTTACTTTATTTATCCCGTGTGGGAGCGGCTGAAAGAGATACGGGGGATCAAAATCGCCCTAAGAGGGATCACGGCTGTTGCGGGAGGTCTTATAACCATCGCCGCGGTCATCTTAATGCAAAGCAGCGGCTTTGTGCTAGATAACTTTATCGTAATGATCCTGACGGTAGCCTTGCTCTTGACGAAAAAAGTACCGGCGCCGCTGATTGTTCTCCTGGTTCTAATTGCCGGATTTCTATTGTAAGTTTGAAGGATTAATCTCTTCGCCGCCTTTACGGCGGCTTTTTCATGTGTGAAAAACTAAGTAAATATCAGGAATAATAAATGTTAGAGTTCATAGCCGGACTAAGCAGGAAAAAACAACAGTGATCGCGAATTATGTAGAAGAAGAGAGGGTTCATGAGATGTGGAATGTAAAGGGTCGGAAAATTACAAAGGAGGAATAGTCATAATGAACATAGTAATAGCAGCGAACCGGAGGATTAAAGAAGCAAAAGAACAAGGTCCCGTGACCACAGGAAAGGTAAGAGAAATTTCAGCGGTACTTTATAAAAGTATAGAAGATAAAAGCATTGATAATGTCCTGTTCCTTTCAGAACAGCTGCTAAAAGAAGAAAGCTGGGCCCTGGGCATCATTGCTTACGACTGGGCTTTTCGGGTTCGGGATCAATATAGCATTGATACCTTTCTGATTTTTGAACGCTGGTTAAAAGAATATGTCCGGGACTGGGGAGATTGTGATGATTTTTGCACCCATGCCCTGGGAGCGCTCATCGGTCAATACAACGAACTGTTCGATAAAATATTGAACTGGACCAAACACCCGGACTTTTGGGTACGCCGGGGGGCAGCGGTATCCCTGATTTATCCAATTAAGAAAAATAAATACGATCAAATTAATCCTTTGCTGATTTCCGATGCATTACTCCGGGATGATCATTATCTTGTGCTAAAGGGCTACGGCTGGATGCTGAAAGTGCTCTCGCAACAGGAGCCGGAGTTGGTGTTTCAATATCTTGCACAAAAAAAAGACACCATGCCCCGAGTGGCTTTTCGATACGGGCTGGAAAAACTCAGAAAGGAAAGAAAAGAGATGTTAATGAAATAGTTGAACAAGCTGAATACTTTTTTGACGTTAAATGAAAAAAACAAGATGTCGCATTATTCACAACAATATGATAATATATGGGGTACAAGCGTTCGAATTTAGAGTTCAGGGTAAATAGCAAATGCTTGAAACTATGAAAGAAGGTGCCGGATTGGATGAATCATTAAAAAATGAAAAGCTTATGGAAGCAACCATCGATCAAATACATCAATATATGGAAGACAGGGAGCTTACTTCTCGGGAATTGGTAGAGTTTTACCTGAAACGTATAGAAGCTTATGATCAAAAAGGTCCCAAAATCAACGCGGTCATTAAAATCAATTCCAAGGCTTTAAGTATTGCAGAGGAATTGGATAAAGAGTATAAAAAATCAGGATTGGCGGGACCGCTTCACGGGATTCCTGTATTGTTAAAAGATAATGTGGATATAAAAGACATGGAAACCACTGCGGGGTCCTTAAGCTTGAAAGATTTTCTACCGAAGGAAGACGCATTCATTACAAAACGCATGAAGGAAGCGGGAGCCATAATACTGGCTAAGGTTAATCTTCATGAATTTGCAGTTTGGGGAGAAACCGTGAGCTCCATATTGGGCCAAACCATTAATCCCTACGACTTATCCAGAACGCCGGGAGGATCCAGCGGCGGAACCGGAGCAGGTGTTGCATCTAACTTTGGAATGATCGGAATAGGTACGGACACGATTAATTCAATACGTTCTCCCGCATCGGCATGCAGTCTTGCAGGCATTCGGCCGACCGTAGGACTTATCAGCAGGGCGGGCATTGTGCCTTATTCTATTACCCAGGATACTGCGGGACCTATTTGCCGGAGGGTGGAAGATGCGGTGAAGTTTTTGGATGTGATCAGAGGATACGATCCGGAGGATCCTTTAACGGCGTGGGCTTATGGAAAACAAAGAGGGTCTTATGTACAGCACCTGAAAAAGGATGGATTGAAGGGGAAGCGTATCGGTGTTTTGCGAAGTTTTTTCGGTAAGGAGAAAGCCCATGAACAAGTAAATCAAGTGATCAATAAACGGCTGCAGGATATTCAAAGCTTCGGTGCAGCGGTTGTGGATCTTGAAGAAAATATCAATGCTGATCAACTGATTAACGAGGTCAGCGTGCATTTATATGAATTGAAAAAAGAGTTGAATGAATACCTGGAAGCCTTAGGAGCCCGGTCTAAAGTGGGATCATTAGAAGAAATCATTGAGTCTGGTAATTTCCACAAAGGAATTGAAGAAAACATCAAAATTGCCCAAGGGTTGAGTATCGATACACCGGAGTATCAGGAACGTTTGGTAAAAAGAAAGCAGCTTAGAAATCACGTAATGGAAATTATGGCAAAGTATGAACTGGATGCCGTTGTATATCCCCATCAAAAGCGGCCGGTGGTAAAGGTGGGTGAGCCGCAAGTGGATCGAAACGGTGTAATCGGATCGGTCACAGGGTTCCCCTGCTGTGTGGTGCCCGGAGGATTTACCGAAGCGACTGCGGAGGCTCCCGGAGGAATCCCGGTGGGGATTGAGTTTTTAGCACGGGAATGGGATGAAGCAACGCTGATTGAAATTGCCTATGGTTTTGAACAAAACACTTTATGTCGTACACCGCCGATGAATGTACCGGCATTAGAATCTTAGGAGACCAAGGACATACTGTAGAGAGTTTAGCATATAATAATAAGGGTATAGGCTTATTATAATATTAATAAAAGGAGGAAAGAAATGAAAATTTTAGTAGGATATGACGGCTCGGAAAGCAGCAAAAAAGCATTGGAAATGGCAAAAAAATTGATATCCACTTGTGATGTTTTTAAAATCACGATGATTCATGTAGAACAGCACAGTTCATTAGACTATGCTCCTTTCGGAGGCGTAGTGAAAATTCAGGATATGGAAAAAATGGGAGAAGAAGTTTTCGAAGACGACCTTGAAGAATTGCAGGAAGCCGCGAAAAGAATTAATAATGGTGATGTGGAAGTTAAAATTATCGAAGGGAATGATCCTGCTAAGGTTTTAGCGGATTATGCCAAGGATGAAAATTATGATCTGATAGTTGTGGGAGCTAGAGGAACCGGCGGACTTAAAAAATGGAGACCCGGCAGTGTAAGCAAGGCAATAGTGGATAATTGCTGCATAAGTGTAATGGTTGTAAAATAGCATAATTTTGATGTGCCTGAAGTCTAATCGTCGGATTGCTTGATCGATGAGTAGACTGAGGGCCTTTTTTTTTATGTTATGCCCTAAGTAAAAAAAATGAATATTAAACTGTGAACCTTTAGTGAAAAGTACTAAAGATATAAAAAACAACAGGTTGTTTTTACAATGGATATATCAATAAAAGTAAAGTGCGGAAAGCTTGCTGTTCAGCCTAAGCTGTCGGGAGAAGACGCGGGATCATAATCAGAAGACTTAAAAAGAATAGAATTTGGACTTGAAATGTATGAACTTGTTAAAAAATTACCGGGAATATTGTGGGATATTTCTAAAAACTCTAAAAATTCTCAATAAAAGTTGTTAAGTAGTACTAAAAGGTCTTTTGGTATAATATATGTATGCTGAAAATTAAGAATTAACAAAAATAAAGGTGATATGATTTTATTGAAAAATATGGAGGTGTTTGCATGAAATCCTTTGAATATTTCAAAGTGAAAACCGTAGCAGAAGCAATCAGCCGATTAAGAGATAATCCCGACGGCAGTCATATTCTAAACGGAGGGACGGATTTAATTATCCGTATGAAAGAAAACCACCTTCATCCGGATCGGGTTATAGATATTCGTGGAATTGAAGGCTTTTCAGATATCAATTTTTCCGAAAAAGAAGGTCTGTTTATTGGGGCCTGTGTTACTTTAGGCGAGATGGCACATCATAAAAGTGTGGTGGAGCATTACTCGTTGCTGGCCGATGCAGCTGAAATGGTAGGTTCGGGACAAATTCGAAATGCAGCAACTATGACTGGGAATTTATGCAATGCATCCCCCTTAGCGGACACGGCAACCCCGGCTTTAGTTTTAAACGCCGTGGTGATTGTAGAGGGCTTAACCGGAGAAAAAGAAATTCCAGTAAATGAATTTTTCAAGGGGGTTCGCCGGACGTCTTTAGAGAAAACCGATGTGGTAAAAGGAATACGAATACCCTACGAAGCAAATTTACAAGGAAGTTTTCACAAGGCATCCAGAAGAAAAGACGTGGACCTTTCTACAGTTTGTGCCAGCGGAGTAAAAATTGGAGACGAATACCGATTGGCCTTAGGTGCGGTAGCACCGACTCCGATTCGTTTGCCCCAGGTTGAAAAATTTCTGAGGGGAAAAGAAATCAATCAGAATACGATTAAGCAAGCCCTGGATTTGATCGATGAAGAGATTTCTCCAATCGATGATGTGCGCAGTACAAAAGAATTCAGAACCCATCTTGCGAAGGTTTTAGTGCAGCGATGTCTTGAGCAAATGGTCTAAGCGGAGGTGTTGAAGATGAAAATTACATTCACATTAAATATGGACGTTATAGAACATGAAGTGGAACCGAATATAACGCTGCTGAAAATGCTGCGGGAGGACTTTGATCTTACGGGCGCAAAGGAAGGTTGCGGAGGGGGAGAGTGCGGTGCATGCACCATTCTCCTGAACGGCAAACCCGTAGTATCCTGCCTGATGCTGGCGGTACAGGCCGATGGTCAGGAAATCATCACCATCGAAGGCTTGGCTCGGGGAGAAGTACTGGATGAACTTCAAAAGACTTTTATTTCCACCGGCGCGCTTCAGTGCGGGTATTGTACTCCGGGGATGATTATGACCGCAAAAGGATTGTTGGCGGAGAATCCGGATCCCACACGGGAAGAGATTAAAACCGCATTAAGCGGAAACTTATGCCGTTGCACCGGTTATAAAAGAATCATTGAAGCGGTTGAATCGGCAGCAAAAAGCAACGGATAAGGGAGGGATGCGAAATGAAATATGTGGGAAAAAGTATTGTACGGGTTGACGGAGTAAAGAAGGTCACAGGAGATTTGAAATTTGTAGATGATATAAAACTCCCTAAAATGCTCTATGCCGGGGTGAAAAGAAGTCCGCATGCCCATGCAAAAATCCTAAAAATCAACACAATCTTAGCGGAGCGCCATCCCGGAGTACGGGCAGTGGTTACGGGAAAAGACTTTCCCAAAAGAGCCGGTCTTTATTTAGCGGATAAAACCTTTTTTGCAGTGGACAAGGTACGATTTGCCGGAGAGGCAGTGGCGGCAGTGGCGGCGGATACAGTGGAAATTGCGAAGGAAGCGGCGGAACTGATTGAGGTGGAGTATGAAGTACTGAAGTCAATCCATAATGCGAAAGAGGCAATGAAGAAGGATGCACCGATCATTCACCCGGCGTTGGGGGATTATAAAGTGGTTCCTATTTTCAAAACAATTCCCGGAACCAACATCAGCGAGCATTTCAAACTGAGAAAAGGGAATGTGGAGGCAGCTTTTGAAAAAGCATATAAAATTTTCGAAAAAGATTTTTACGTTCCCCATATCCAGCACACACCCATCGAAAACCATGTTGCCATTGCACAATTTGATCGGGAAAAGAATTTGACGGTATGGGCGAGTTGTCAATCTCCCTATGCGGTTCGTGCGGCGTTATCCGATGCATTTGACGTTCCCCTGCATAAACTGCGAGTAATTTCTCCTGCGGTAGGAGGTGGTTTTGGTGCGAAGGCAGGAACGACCTTGGAAGGGATTATCATCCCCCTTGCTATGAAAGTGGGGAATCGTCCGATTAAACTCACTTATAGCCGGGAGGATGAATTTGTCAGCTCCTATGTTCGACAAGCCCTTCACTCAAAATTTAAAACCGCTGTGGATAAAAACGGGAAGCTTCTTGCAGTACAAAACGAATTTATTTGGGATGGAGGAGCCTTCACAGAGTATGGGGTAAACATAGCAAAGTCCGCAGGATTTGCCGCTGTCGGTCCTTATGATGTGGAAAATATCCATTGTGATTCCTATGCGGTGTATACCAACAATCCTGTGGGGGGACCATACCGGGGATTCGGTATGGCGGAAATCCACTTCGGGATTGAACAGAATATGGATCATATCGCCAGAGAAATGGGAATGGATCCTATAGAACTTCGAAAAATCAACGCGCAAAAACCTGGGGGGACCACCGCAACCGGTGCGAAAGTTGATGCGGCCTGCGGATTAGAGGAATGTTTGGACTCCGTTGTGAATGAAATCGATTATCACACCCCTTCGGAACAACCGGCGGATCCTAATAAGGTTCGTGCCAAGGGAGTTGCCTGTGGAATGAAAGCCCCTTCTATGCCCAATAATGCGGGGTCTTCCGCTGTGATCAGACTCAACGAAGACGGATCCGCCTTTCTTTCCGTAAGTGCTCAAGATTTAGGTCAGGGGTCGGATACCGCTCTGACTCAAATCGCCGCGGAAGGGCTACAAATTCCTGTAGAGAAAATCACCATCAAAACAGGAGACACAGACCATACTCCTTATGAGTGGCAAACCGTTGCAAGTCGAATCACTTATTCTACGGGAAATGCCATTGTCAAGGCTTGTGATGATATAAAAAGTCAGTTGGTAAACTTAGCTTCTCAAAAACTGGATGTTTTGGAAGAGGAACTTATTTTGGATGATGAACATGTAGTTTGGGAAAAAGATCCCTCCAAAAGAGTGCCTATTAAAAGCTTGGCTTTAGGGCTTCAATTGGCCGACGGTTCCGGAATTCACGGACCGATTATTGGGCGGGGAACCTTTGTGCCTGAAGGGGTTTTAAATTTCGATTCTGAAACCGGATTATCGGAGAAACCGGTGGTGTTCTGGACTTACGGAGCCTACGGCGTGGAGATAGAAGTGGACAAGCAAACCGGGAATATCAAAGTATTAAAAGCAACAACATGCTTTGATGTGGGAAAAGCAATCAATCCGGAGCTGGTAAAAGCCCAGTGCGAAGGAGCCGTGGTACAGGGACTGGGATCAGCGATTTTCGAAGAAATTATTATGAAAGACGGCAAATTTCGAAACCCCAACTTTACGGATTACAAAATTCCAACCTCGGGAGATATGCCTGAGATGACCATTAAAATTGCTGAAAACCCTCAATATGATGGACCCTATGGAGCCAGGGGGATGGCTGAACCGGCCATGATTCCTGCAGCCCCTTCGATTGTGAATGCATTTTACAATGCAACAGGGATTGCGATGAACCGCCTTCCGTTAACACCTGAAAGAGTTGTTAATGCTCTAAGAGAGCATAATAAATAAGTTCGCTTCAAAGGAAAAGATTTAATTATCCTTTGGTCCCACGTTCACAGCAAAGGGGGTGGCAAAGAAAGAATTATATTTATTTAATGAGGAGGAAGATAAATGAGTGAAGTTAGAAAAGAAACGGAAGACATGGAAATTGATGCTGACTTTGTAGCAGCATCGGACTTATCCGGTAATTTCAGCAGGGGTCAACAGGTATTTTTAGGTTTCCAACATACCCTTGCAATGTTCGGCGCCTGTATTCTTGTGCCCCTGTTAACCGGTTTAAGTGTTTCAGCTACATTGTTTGCAGTTGGTGCAGGTACTTTAATTTTTCACTTCATGACCGATCGAAAAGTTCCGGCATTTTTAGGGTCATCCTTTGCTTTCATCGGCCCGCTGATTATAGCAGGAGAACAGGTTGGATTACGAGCAGCTCAGGGCGGTATTATTCTAGCGGGTATTACATATATTCTGGTAGGATACCTTATGGAATTAGCGGGACCTGAAAAGGTGAAGAGAATTTTCCCGCCCGTTGTTACCGGACCGATTATTATGATCATCGGATTAAGTTTAGCCCCGATCGGTATCAATATGGCCAGTGGACACTGGGGTGTGGCACTGATCACACTGGGAACTGCTATTATTGTGAATATTTGGGGTAAAGGCATGATTAAAGTCCTTCCGATTGTCATCGGATTGGCAGCGGGGTACCTTGGTTCCCTGGCCTTTGGATTAATTGACGGAACACAAGTGGCAGAAGCTAGTTTAGTCGGGCTTCCCGGTTTTACACTTCCGGAATTTAACTCCACGGCGTTATTATTGGTGGCACCGGCGGCAATCGTTTCCATTATTGAACACTTTGGTGATGTACTTGCTATTGGAAGCACCATCGGAAAAGACGTCAGAAAAGATCCCGGAATTCCAAGAACCTTTTATGGCGGAGGAGTAGCAACAATGCTATCCGGTTTCCTTGGCGGACCTTCGCTTACAACCTATGGTGAAAATGTTGGGGTGTTGGCATTAACAAGGGTGTATGCAACCTTTGTCGTAAGTATGGGAGCGGTATGGGCTATTGCTTTAGCCTTTATACCGAAAATCGAAGCAGCTATTCATACGATTCCCGTACCGGTAATCGGCGGAATCTCAGTTCTTCTTTATGGTATGATCGCAGCCGTAGGTGTTCGTACGGTTGTTGAAAACAAAGTAAACTTTACAAAATCAAGAAACTTGATAGTAGCATCGGTAATCCTGGTTCTTGGTGTTGGGGGAGTAGGATTCCAAATTGGGGATATTGAGTTCAGTTCCCTGGTTATTGCAGCGGTATCCGGTGTTGTTTTAAACCTTGTTCTGCCTGGCGGAGAGGTAAAATAATTACAGACCGGCAATATCAAAAAGTGCATAAAGCCATCATTTAACTGTTTTAATAACAAGTATCCATAAAATCTTATGGATACTTGTGTTATCATTAGATAAACATTTGAGATGAGGATGATTCTATGACGAATGCAACCGGGATTACGGTAAAAGAGTTAATGGATATGGAGTTCATGAAAGATGCTGAAATTTTAGCCGGCGACCAAGGGGTAACGCGGGTCATTCACAAGGTGAATGTAATGGAAGTTCCGGATATTGTGGATTGGGTTGAAAAAGGGGAACTGGTATTAACCACGGCTTATGCGATCAAAGACGATCTGGACAAGCTCCATAAGCTTGTCATTGATCTGGATAACAAAGGGGTTGCAGGTCTGGGAATTAAAACCCATCGGTACATTAAAGAAGTCCCCCGGTATATTATTGATGAGGCAAATCGAAAAGGATTCCCAATTATCAAACTTCCCTATGAACTATCCCATTCCACGGTGATCGCAAACGCTTTGGCACAAATCATTAACCGACAGACCGATTTATTAA
The DNA here is from genome assembly GCA_007118655.1 of Clostridiales bacterium. Classification (GTDB taxonomy): domain Bacteria; phylum Bacillota; class Clostridia; order Peptostreptococcales; family T1SED10-28; genus Isachenkonia. The sequence continues at coordinate 16,776 of SKRE01000168.1, forward strand.
AACGAATTGACAAGGTGCAAAACCGTTTATTAAACACCATGCTTCATGGCGGCGGATTGGAATCCATCGGTCAGGTTATTTGTGACAGTTTGGAAAAATCGACCCTGGCCATAAGAGAATATGTTTTTGAAGAAAACATCATATTTTCCAGTGAATCCAAAAAAGAGGCAATAAAAGAAATTTTAAAAAAAGACCGGGAAAGCGGAAGGGAATATGCCCTGGATATGGAAAATGATTTCAAACATTTTGAAACCCGGGACGAAATTAACGGAGAGATGGTCAAGCGCTATATCATCCCTATCTGTACCCAGGACCGGAATTTCGGAGCCATTTACATTTGGGACAGCAACAATCGATTGACAAGTCTGGAGCTGCGAATGATTAAATCCGCCAGTTCCATTATTGCGCTGGAAATCCTTCGGAAACTGTCCATGTTCGAAATTGAGAGTAAATATAAAATCGAATTTTTTGATGACCTGTTTTCGAAAAACCCGTTAAAACGGAATCGTGCGTTGGATAAGTCCGCTTTTTTTGATTTTGATAAGAGACTTTCTTATTCCGCTGTGGTCATATCTATCGGAGCCGACAGCACCATGGATAAGCAAAAAAGTATACAAACACAATTGTTACACAAAGTTAATGTTCGGGTATTAGGCTTAATCCAGCGGGTCCTGCAGCAGCAGAAAAGAAATATGATTTGCGGGAATAAAAGCGATGAAATCATCATTCTCTACGGTTCTGCAGTTGAAGGGGAAAGCAAATTGTTTAAAAAAGAAATCCTCTCATTCTGCAAAGAAATTCGACATTGTGCGGAATTAGAAGCGATTGATAAAGTAGAGATCGGCATCGGAAGGAATTATAAGGATTCCGGTGAATTATGGAAAAGTTACCGGGAAGCAAAAAGAGCCATTCGAAGTATTGCTATGGACGAAGAACGCAATGTCATGCACTATTCAGATTTAGGGATCTATAAACTGTTAACCTATGAAGAATTAAAACCGGAAATAAACGAGTTCTATAAAGAAATACTCCGCCCTTTGGTAGAATATGATAAAGAGAAGAATACAGAACTGGTATTAACCCTTAAAAGCTATTTTCTCTACGGAGGGAATTCCATGAGAATATCCAAGGAAATGTTTACCCATTACAATACAATTGTTTACCGGATTCAGCGGATACAAGAAATTACAAATGCTGACTTAGAAGATCATAACGATCGACTGAATTTAGAGATCGCCCTAAAAATATATGATATTATTGATGAAACTGAGGATTCTTTCTGAATTTTCATTGGGTTTAGGAACAGTTCACAAATCGTTGTTTTGGATTTTATTCAGTCTCACCAAAGATTCTATGGTCTAAATGAGGTATTATTAATATAGAAGGTTGATAATATGAAAATCAAATTAATGGATGAAAAACTCTATAAATATTTAATTAATGAAAAAGAGGAATCCTGCCGAGTGCATTCCGTTTTTATCCATGCCTGCAATCTGTTTACGTCCCGAGGGCTATGGCTGACCTTGGTTTCCGAAAATCGATGGCTGCCCCCGAATGGTGTGAAATTGAATCACAACAAGGATCTTAGAGAGTGTTTCCCCCAAGGAGAGCACATTCGGTTTTCCATAATAGACCAAAAGATAAAGCTGCTGGATCTGAAGTTGTCTACCAGTAATAAAAAGAAAAAAGAAACCCGGGAAAACAAACGGGTAAAGCTGGAATACATGAAAACCTATCTTGCGTTGGAAGGCAAGGGGGAGGCTGTTGGAAAAGCTGTGCTGCCCGGGAATATTCAAGCATCCTTTCGATGCCTGGAGAGGGCTTTGGAAGAAAACAGCTTGGGCAAAATACAAACCGCAGCTCGAGGTCTGATCGGATTCGGAAGCGGACTGACCCCCTCGATGGATGACTATTTGACAGGAAGAATCCTGATGTGGAAAGCTTGGATGATGCATTGCTCTGCTCCTATGGAGGAGGATTATTCCAAGGTGATTGAAGAAGCGGCCCGGGGAAGGACCACAATCCCCAGTGAATGGATGATCCGCTTTGCCGGGGAAGGCCGCTGCTCCGAAGAAATTCTTCATTTTTTACATACGTTTTTCAGGAAATCTACCGGCGCTGCATTTGATGAGGCCTTTAGGGAAGTGCTGAAAATCGGCAGTACTTCCGGGGAAGATCTGATATACGGCATGTGCAGTGAAGGCTCGCGGTTACTAAAGAGATATGAAGGAGGAAGCAGTGAATGGGATTAAAATCGTACATTAAAAAAAATGCCTACTATGATTCCGTAGTATTGATGCAGGTGACAAAGGAATTGAAAAAGTCCGAAGACATCAAGGAAGTTATTGTGGGGATGGGAACCCCCTTGAATAAGGAACTTGCAGAGAATTTAGGATTATTGACTGAAGATGTGAAAGCGACCACTCAAAATGATTTCTTCGTCAGTCTTGAGGGCGAAGACACCGTAGATATGGATCAAGTATTAACCAGAATTACCGCGTTGTTAAATAAGAAAAAAACCTCGGGGGATCAAGACTATCGTCCCGCAACCTTAAAATCAGCATTGAAAGTAATGCCCGAGGCGAATCTTGCATTGTTTTCCATTCCGGGAGAGTATGCCTATGACGAAGTAAAAAAAGCCCTGGATGAAGGGCTCCATGTCATGCTTTTTAGTGACAACGTAACGATGGATGAAGAAAAGAAACTGAAAGATTATGCGAAGGAAAAAGGATTACTAATGATGGGTCCCGACTGCGGAACCGCTATTATCAATCATACCCCTTTGGCTTTTGCAAATGTCATAAAACCGGGAAATATCGGGATTGTGGGAGCTTCGGGAACCGGAACCCAGGAAGTATCGGTTTTGATTGACAAATTCGGCGGCGGAATTTCTCAAGTAATCGGCACGGGCGGAAGAGACCTTAAAGAACCGATCGGCGGAACCATGATGCTGATGGGCATAGATGCGTTGGAGGACGACGAGAAAACCGAAGTAATTGTGTTAATCTCCAAGCCTCCCCACGAGTCCATAGCAAAGAAGATTTTGGAACGGGTCAAAAAATGCAAAAAAACCGTAGTGGTGGATTTCATCGGAGGAGACACTAAAATGATTGAATCCTATGGTGCCCACCCCTGCATAAGCTTAGAAGATGCAGCGCAAAAGGCCGTTGCGGTAGCCAAGGGTGATACGCCGAAAGACTTTACGGGATTTACTATGGATGAAGGCGCCGTTGATGAAATGGTTGAAAAGGAAGTTCAACAGTACAGCAGCAACCAAAAATACCTACGGGGTTTATATACGGGAGGAACCTTAGCCGACGAGGCCATGATGATATTAAGCGAAAGCATGGAAGCTCTGTATTCCAACAAACCGAAATCCCCGGAGTTTAAACTGGCGGATGTGTTTAAAAGCAGGGAAAACACCGTGGTTGATTTGGGAGAAGACGAATTTACTGTGGGAAAGCCCCACCCGATGATCGATCCCTCGGCTCGAGGGGAACGGATGAAACAGGAGGGCAGGGATGAAAATGTGGCTCTAGTGCTGATGGACATGGTGCTGGGATATGGTTCTCATCAAGATCCTGCGGGAGAAATGATTGAATCCATTAAAGAAGCGAAAGCGACCATGGCTTCCAATGGAGGGCACCTAACTGTGGTGGCCTCGGTATGCGGCACAGAAGGGGATCCTCAGGATCTTGAAGCTACAGAACAAAAGCTAAAGGACATAGGAGTTATACTGATGCCGTCAAATGCACAAGCGGTAAAGTTTGTTGATAAAATCATGAAGCGAATTTCCTAAGGAGGATGAATATGTCTAAGATCAATGAATTGTTTGACAGTGAACTGCGGGTTATAAATTTAGGGTTGGAATCCTTCTCGGAAGAATTAAAACTGCAAAAAAAAGAGGTTGTTCATGTGGAATGGCGGCCGGTTGCAGGGGGCAATAAAAAACTGAGAAATATTTTAAACCAACTGGGATAGAGTAACGCTGAAAACTACAAGAATGGAGGGAGTCATTTGCTAAAAGAAAAAATAGAACAAGCCAATCAAGAGGCAATGGAGAAATTGTTAAAAGCACAGCCAACCCTGGTCGGTTTAGGGACTGCTGGAAAAGACATTCCGGATATGAATAAAAAAACAATTCTCCATGCAGGTCCCCCGGTGAAGTGGGAAAAGATGAGCGGCCCCCTAAAAGGAGCAATCATTGGAGGACTGATTTATGAAGGCCTTGCAGAAAATGCAGAGGAAGCAGTGAAATTAGCGGAGTCCGGAGAGATTACCTTTGATTCATGTCATCATCACAGCGCCGTAGGTCCTATGGCAGGCGTCGTGACCGCGTCCATGCCTGTATGGATTGTGGAGAATACCGCCTTCGGCAATAAAGCTTACTGCACATTGAACGAAGGATTAGGAAAGGTGCTGCGCTACGGTGCTTACAGCGATGAAGTAATCGATCGTCTGAATTGGATTGAAAAAACACTAGCCCCAGTATTGGAAGAAACTATAGCACTTTCTGGGCCGATCGATCTGCAGACCATGATAGCTCAAGTGATTCAAATGGGAGACGAAGGACATAATCGGAATAAGGCGGGAACCTCCTTGTTGATTCGGGAACTGGCCCCCTTCCTGGTGCAAACATCCTTTGATAATCAAGAGAAAAGCGATGTGTTAAGATTTATTCATGGGAATGACCATTTTTTCCTAAATCTGACCATGCCCGCATTTAAATCTTCCTTGGATCCCTTAGAAGGTATTCCATACTCTACCTTAGTCTATACCATGGCTCGAAACGGTACGGAATTCGGTATTCGCATTGCGGGTCTTGGGAACCGGTGGTTTACTGCCCCGGCGGAAGTTATTGACGGTCTGTTCTTTCCCGGCTATACAAAAGAAGACGCCAACCCGGATATCGGAGACAGCGTGATCTGCGAAACCGCAGGCGCCGGAGGCTTTGCTATGGCAGCAGCCATTCCCATTGTACAGTTCGTTGGAGGAACCCCTCAGGATGCAATGAACTTTACCAAGAGCATGTATGAAATCACCCAAGGGGAAAATACCAGTTTTAAAGTTCCGGTGTTGGATTTCAAGGGAACCCCTACGGGCATTGATATTCGAAAAGTTGTTGAAACAGGCATTTTGCCGATCATCAATACGGGAATTGCTCACAAGGACGCTGGGGTAGGCCAGGTAGGAGCAGGACTCGTGCGGCCGCCGATGAAATGTTTTGAAGAGGCCTTGGAAGCTTTTGCAGAAAGCGTTGGAATATCATAAATTGTTTACACTATACCCTTGCGGGTATATAATATAAAAATCTCAAGGAGGAATTACACATGAATATTTTAGATCTATGGAAAAACGTAAAAGCTTATGACTTAACTCAAAACGTCGGTGTTCAAACACCGCCATGGCCAACCTATGAGCCATTACAAGTAAAGTTTTTTAAACGGTTATCACCCAACGGTGCCAACGGACAGTTAATTACTACGTCCAACCATGTGGGTACCCACTTAGACGGACCGCTTCACTTTGATACAGCAGGAGCAGACATTTCTTCATTATCAATGGACAAGTTAATGGGTCCTGCAGCCATCGTTGACCTTTCTGATATCTCGGAAGACTACGGTATTTACACTCCTCAGGATATTATGGATCGGGTAGAAGTGAAAAAAGGAGATATTCTGATTATCAATACCGGTTACCATAAATATGGTTGGGATCAACCGGAAGCTGACGAACGACGATATATGCTGCGACATCCCGGACCGTCTATGGATTTTGTAGACTGGGTAAAAGAAATGGAAATCAAGTGGATCGGCGTTGACTGCGGATCTGCAGACCATCCTTTCAATACGAAGATCCGTGACTGGGAACCAGGAGAAGCAAAACTTGCGGATGAGTACCTGAAAGAAAAATACGGCAAAGGCCTGGAAGAAATTTATAGCTGGCCGGATACTTACCAAGCCATGCATGTTCATGTATTCCCGAAACCACATGTTATCATTCATGCAGAAAATCTTGGCGGAGAGCTTAACAAAATCTTAAACAGAAGAATGATTGTCGGTTGCTTCCCATGGAAGTTTGTCGGTGGAGAATCAGCTATGGCAAGAATCGTAGCATTTGACGCAGAATAAAAAGCCGGATCATTTAGAATAAAGTTGATAATGCCCGCCTAAATTCTAGGCGGGCAAATTTCTATCCGAAAAAATTGCTGTTCGACTCTAGAGATTGTTTGATCCGTAGGTACAGTATGACTAATACAGATGAAAACGAGGAGTGGTTAAATGGAGTTTGCATTGGAGAATGTAAAAGTATTGGACTTAACCAGAGTATTGGCGGGACCCTACGCAACCATGATTTTAGGAGATTTGGGAGCGGATATTATAAAGGTGGAAATGCCTGGAACCGGCGATGATGCCAGGTCTTTCGGACCCTATGTCAATGAAGAAAGCGCTTACTTTATGAGTCTGAATCGAAATAAGCGAAGCATTACCTTAAACCTGAAGGAAGAAGAAGGCAAAACAATTCTTCGGGATATGATCAAAAAAGTGGATGTAGTAGTGGAAAACTTTCGACCGGGCACAATGGAGAAATTAGGTTTAGGCTATGAAGACTTAAAAAAAATAAATCCTAAGATTGTGTATGCCGCTGCCTCGGGTTTCGGCCACACCGGCCCCTACAGCAAAAGAGCAGCCTATGATGCGGTTGTCCAGGCTATGGGGGGAATCATGAGCATTACCGGTCAGGAAAACGGCAAGCCTACCCGGGTGGGAACTTCGGTTGGGGATATTAACGCCGGAATGTTTACGGCAATCGGTATACTTACAGCACTGTATCGAGTGAAAGAAACCGGTAAAGGACAAAAAGTTGACGTTGCCATGTTGGATTCTCAAGTAGCGATTTTAGAAAATGCCGTTGCTCGATATGTGGTAACGGGAGAAGTTCCCGGGCCTCAAGGAAATCGTCATCCCGCCATCGTTCCCTTCGAAACCTTCGAAACCCTGGGTGGAGAAATTATGATCGCCGCGGGAAACGATGCCCTGTGGGCAAAACTCTGTACCGCCATGGAGCTTAGGGAATTAATTGATGATCCGAAGTTTCGTACGAATCCTTTGAGAAATACAAACTATAATACATTGAAGCCGATTCTGGAGGCAACAACCTTGAAAAAGTCAACGGAAGAATGGCAGGAGATTTTGGATCAGGCAGGGGTACCCAACGGTCCGATCAATACTATTGATAAAGTCATTGAAGACCCTCAAGTGAAAGCGCGAGAAATGATTCTGGAGATGGACCACCCCACTGCCGGGAAGCTGAAAGTACCGGGAATCCCAGTTAAACTTAGTGATACTCCGGGGAAAATCCGATGTGCAGCTCCCACCTTAGGACAACATACGGAGGAGATTTTAAAAGAATACCTAGGTTATAACGATGATGAAATCGAGAACCTGCGTAAGACGAAAGTTCTTTAGAAATAAAATAAGCTTAAGAAGAGAATCGTCCCGGTCAGCAGAACTTGGACGATTTTTTTAAAAAATTCTTAGAGTCTGTCCTTGAGAAAAAAAGAAGAAATGAGGCGGCATAAATGTTTTGTAAATGTTTTAGTCCCGGAAAAAAGAAAAAAATAACGAAAAAAATTCTATTGCATTTGGAGGGAAAAGCGATTGATATTGGGGAAGTTACCGTGGAAATCTGCGGAAGTTCACATTGCAGGGAGGGTTATATCAGCCCGGAGCGATGGAATGAAATTTACGAGACTGTAAAAAAAGAAGAGATTTATTTAAGTGAAGCGGCCTTAAGCCGTATCCTGTTTTCAAATTTTAGAGATTGAGAGCTGCCAAGAAAATCCTGAAAAGTTTACAAGAAAAAGAGGGAAGATTGACATAATTTTGTAAACTAGTCATAAGAGATTTTTTGTAAAATAATGATAAAATATATACATTAGGAGTATTCAGAAAATTCTAAGGAATATTGCGTAAAATTATTATATAAATCGAATGAAAGGCCCCTGAAAAGTGTCGTCGGGAAGTTTAATTTAACTGAACGTATAAGGAGGTTGGCTATGTTAAGTAAGTTTGATTACGTAAAACCGAAAACAGTGGAAGAAGCCGTTGCTTTCCTGGAAAATAATCCGGGTACCAGGGTGTTAGCCGGAGGAACGGATTTGATCGTTCTTCTGCGCCGCAATCTGTTGATCACCGATCATATTTTGGATATTAAAGGAATTGAAGGTCTCCATCGTTTGGACTATAAGGAGGGGAAAGGTCTTTATATCGGAGCGGCGGTCCTGGTCAATGAGATTTCTGAAGCTCCTATGATTCAGGATAAGTACCGCGCATTATCTCAGGCCGCGGGCAGCCTTGCCTCCCATCAGCTAAGAAATCGGGCGACCTTAGTCGGCAATATTTGCAATGCTTCTCCCGGAGCGGATCTTTCCACTCCGCTTCTGGTCTATAATGCCGTGGTTCACATTGAAGGACCGGAAGGGAAAAGAGAACTTGGCATTGAGGACTTTTTCACCGGGGTCAAAAAAACCGCTCTGAAAAAGGGAGAGATCGTAACGGGAGTATCATTACCCGATGTACAGGAAGGGGACAGCAGTTACTATAAAAAACAAGCCCGTGTGAAAGGTCATGACCTTGCCACCGTGGGTATTTCCATAAGAAGAACCTCGGAGCAGGAAACCCTGATGGGGATGGCAGCAATCGCTCCTACACCGATCCGACTTCGGGAATTAGAAAAGAAGTTGAAAAATCGGGATTTCAATGAAGAAACCGCTAACTGGCTGAAAGAAGAAATAAAGAATCATGTGAAGCCCATCTCCGATGTCAGGGCCTCGTTGGAATATCGTTTTCTTGTGTCCGGCGCCTTGGCAAAAAAGATCATGATGACATTGATGGAAGAGGGGGTTAAGTAAATGTGCAGCACAGCGAAGAACAAAGGAAATTGTGTGGAATATACGGATTCCGGTTTGCCTAAAATAGCCATTGGATTTGAAGTGAACGGGGATCGTTTTGAAAAGCATGTAGATCCTACCATGACCTTGCTACAGCTTCTTCATAATGAGCTGAAACTCTTTGGTACCAAGGAAGGGTGCGGCGAAGGAGAATGTGGAGCCTGTTCCGTTATTCTAAACGGGAAAGCGGTGAACTCCTGTCTGGTATTGGCTGCGGAAGCGGACGATGCAACGATCCTTACGGTGGAAGGCTTAGGTCAGGGGAATGAACTTTCTATTCTGCAACAGGAATTTATTAAATACGACGCCCTGCAATGCGGATTTTGTACTCCGGGGATGCTAATGTCCGCCCGTTCCCTCTTAGATCGACAGCCGAATCCCTCCGACGAAGAAATAAAAGAGGCCATCGCTGGGAATTTCTGCCGTTGTACAGGCTATGTTCCTATTATTGAGGCGATTCGTTCGGCAGCAACACGGGAAAGGGAGGCGTTGATATAATGAGTGAAAAAATACTTGAACATATAGGGAAAGGCTATGACCGAAAGGAAGCCCAGGAAAAAGTAACGGGCCAGGCGGTATATGTACATGATATGGAAGTGCCCGGTATGCTTTATGCTAAAGTGCTGCTTTCACCTTTCGCCCATGCGGAGATTGTATCCATCGATTATTCCGAAGCTGAAAAGCTTAAAGGGGTAAAGGCGGTTGTAACAGGTAAGGAAGCATGTCAGCGGGTGGGTCTCTACATGGTGGATAAAAACATCATGGCGGGAAAAAAGGTGCGCTACCAGGGGGAAATTGTGTCTGCGGTTGTGGCGGAAAGTGAAGCCGTTGCAGAAGAAGCGGTTACCCTGATTAAGGTGGAGTATAAAGAGCTGCCGATTGTTCATAACCTGGATGAAGCCCTGGAGGCAAAAGTCCTGGTGCATGAAAATCTGCACACCTATGAGCATATGAAAGGGGTCTTTTTCCCTAAAAAAGACAGCAATATTGCCAGCTGGAACCGGACGAAAAAGGGAGACATCAAGAAGGGTTTTGAGGAAGCGGACTTTATCTTTGAAGATGAATTCAGTGTACCCGCCGTGGCCCATGTTCCCATGGAAACCCATGTGACCATTGCCCAGGCCGATCCTTACTCCGATAAGATCAAGATCTGGTCTTCCGCCCAATCACCCTTTGCGGTACGCCAGTTATTGGCGAAATCCATGGGTATTGCAAAAGGGAATGTTAATGTTATCGTACCCTATGTGGGGGGAGGTTTTGGAGGAAAAGCCGGCGTCCATCTTGAGCCTTTAGTCAGTGTGTTATCCAAAGCTGTTCATGGGCTTCCTGTGAAGCTGAAGATGACCAGGGAAGAGGAGTTTAACATTCTTCCTACCCGGGCAGGCATGCGGGCTAGATTTAAAACGGGAATGACAAAAGAGGGAAAAATCACAGCCATGGAGGTTTACCATGACTGGGATAGCGGGGCCTATGCGGATTACGGAGTAAACGTCGGGAAAACCGCTGTTTATTCTGGAGCCGGACCCTATGCCGTTCCCAATATCGAGCTTCATTCACGAACCATTTATACCAACAAGGTATTCAGTACGGCCTATCGTGGATTCGGGCACTTGGAAACCCACTGGGCGGTTGAGCGGCACATGGATATCATGGCCCAAAAGTTGAACATCGATCCCTATGAATTGCGGATGAAAAACCTGCTTCGTCCCGGAGATACCACCATCAGCGGCGAGCTGATCTATCCCACGACGGGAGATCCGGTGGCCTGCCTGAATGCTGTAAAAAATGAACTAAAATGGACAGGACGGAAATCCCAGGAAGACCGGAAGCGGGAGATGGAAACCGGAAAGGTAAGAGGACAAGGGTTTGCCATGCTTCAAAAAGCCCCGGCGATGCCCAGTTACACCTCAACATCAGCAATAATGCAAATGGATGAAGACGGACATGTTAAGGTTATGCTCGGAGCGGTGGACTTTGGTCAGGGCGCCAACACCATCATGGCCCAGGTAGCCGCGGAAGAACTTCGGGTTCCTATGAAGGATGTGGAAGTGGTTTGGAATGTGGAAACCGACAAACATCCCTATGACTGGAACACCGTGGCATCCAAATACACTTTTATGGGAGGCAATGCGGTTCGTAAAGCTGCTCGAAATATGGTTCAGCAGATGAAGGAAGTGGCGGGACAGGTCCTTCGCTGCCATACTGATGAACTCACCCATGGCGACGGTTATATTTACCATGTACATCAAACCCATAGACGAATATCCTACGTGAAACTATCGATGGGATATGCCTACGAAAACGGGAATGGCATTGGGGGACCCTTGATTTCCCATGGGGTCTATATGGCCAGCGGACTGAGTAATCCCGATCCTGAAACCGGACAGGGCCGTCCCGGCTTGGTGTGGACCTTTGGTGCCCATGGAGTGGATTTGGAGGTGGATGTGGAAACCGGCGAAGTCAATATTCTTAAAATCGTATCAGCATTTGATATCGGAAAGGTGATCAATAAGAAGCTGGTGGATGGTCAGGTGTACGGGGGGATCGTTCAAGGGGTGGGTTCCGCCCTGATCGAAGGATATAAGTTTGATGGAGAAGCAAAGCTTTTGAATCCCTACTTTGGCGACAATCGCATTCCCTCATCAAAGGACATCCCCGATGAGGTCAAAGCGATTTACATCGAAGAGCCCAAAACCGCTCAAGTGGACGGACCCTATGGGGCAAGAGGCATCGGAGAACATCCGATGATTTCCGTGCCATCGGCCATCGGCAATGCCCTGTATGAGGCCTTGGAAATTAACTTCCATCGACTCCCCCTTACGCCGGAAAACGTGGCCTTAGCCATTGATAAGCATTACAATAATGATGAATCGAAATAGTAAAACCCAAGAATTAAAAAATGAAATGGCGGCGATTATTATTGCCGCCGGTTACTCCAGTCGAATGAAGGTCTTTAAACCCCTGCTGCCCTTAGGGGAGTCCACGGTCTTGGAGCACGCTTTGAAAACATTTTTGGATGCGGGGGTCAAAAAAATTATTGTGGTTTTAGGGTATCAAGGAAAAAGAATCGAACCGCTGCTGGAGAAGTATAATATTTCGCCGGTGTATAACCCCAAATATGATGAAGGGATGTATTCTTCAATTGTAGAGGGGATAAAAGCCCTTCCTTCCCACAGCAAAGGATTTTTTCTCTTGCCTGCGGATATGCCCCTGGTCAAAAGCAGCACCATAGATGCCCTTTTGGAGGCATACCGGCGTTCGGGAAAGCACATCATCTATCCTTCCTATAATAGCAGAAGAGGACATCCGCCCTTAATCTCTTCGTACTTCTTCTCGAAAATCCTTGCCTATGACGGCGGCGGAGGGCTGAAAACCTTACTGAAAGAGTATGATAAGGAACATGGAGAATACGTAAATGTGAAGGATAAAGGCGTAATACTGGATATGGATTATTTTAAAGAGTATCAGGAATTGATTGATTTGGAAAAATGCAGCAAAGAATGATAGACAGATGTTACTTAAGGAACATGGAACTTGAGATATTTCTTTATGAACCGTTAATATATTAACCTTATAAACCGCCTCCGGGTGGTTTTTTTTGAAAACATCAAAAATTTCGATTTATAGGCTGGATTTTCGGGTATATTAATTTCATAAGATATAATTTCGCTGTCATTCGTTAATAAAATAACAATTAGACGGGAGGGTATCCTATGAAAAGAAATCTTTTTGTAATTGCATTTTTGGTGGTCGTCAGTATCATTCTTTTAATGATTTTGGTACCGGGTCCGATAGAGGTCGATGATATTCTTCCCGCGGAGCACTGGGCCGAGGAATATCCAGATCAATACGAGAGCTATCAGCGGAATCTGGAAATGGAAAGAACCACATTCGGAGGGTCTGAGCCCTATCAATATCCTGAAGAATATCCGTTTTTGGAGACTCTGTACGCCGGAAATGCTTTTAGTCAGGATTATCGCCGATCAAGAGGTCATCCTTATGCCCTAGAGGATGTGATTAATACCGAAAGACCAAAACCTGCTGCCAGCTGCTTAAGCTGTAAAAGTTCAGATTATGTAGGTATGCTGAATGAACACGGCTCCGAGGCAGCGGCCATGGATTTTGACGAGATGTCGGAAATTGCGGTAAACCCCGTAAGCTGTTTCGATTGCCATAGAAACGAACCGGGAAATCCAGTGGTTACAAGAACCCATTTAAACGAGGCCTTAGAGCATATTGAAGAGGGCATCGACTTGGGGAATTTGGTATGCGGTCAGTGCCACATCGAATATTATCTTCATGATGACACCAAGGTAGTATCTGTACCCTGGGATCGAGGCTACAATGCCTGGGCCGTTGAGGAAGAGACTTTGGCACGGGGTCATGTTGATTGGGTACATCCTCTGACGGGAGCAGAACTGCTCAAGGTGCAGCACCCTGAGTTCGAGACCTACATGGGAAGCATCCATGACCGGGCCGGAGTAACCTGCATCGACTGCCACATGCCGGAAATGGTAAATGAAGAAGGGGATACCTATTCATCCCATCATTGGACAAGTCCCCTAAAGCATGTGGAAGCCTCCTGTCTCGGTTGTCATCAGGAAACCGAAGAAGAGTTAATTGTCCGCACCGAGGAGGTCCAGGGCGAGGTATATGAAAAAACCAACAGGGCGGCAGAAATGCTGGTGGAATTCATAGAGGAATTTGAAGATGCCCTGGATTCCGGAGAATTATCCGATGAGGTAATTGAACAGGCCAGAGAATATCATCAAAGAGCCATGTGGCGGTGGGATTTTGTATTTGTGGAAAATGGTACTGGATTCCACAACTCGGCCTTTGCTATGGAAATCCTGGAGGAAGCCATGGAGTACAGCCAACAGGGTCTGGAGCTTATTCAAAATTGATAAAGGGGGGGAGACTTGATAAATGGACGGCAAAAAAGAACAACGGTCATCAACGTTTAAAAGAATTTATCAGAGCATTCACTCCATGAAATTCGGAATGGTACTCCTACTGATCATCGGAGTACTATCCATCATAGGGACGATTCTGCCACAGGATCGCCCCTTATCCTTTTATGAAGAAGAATACAATGCATTTTTCTATGGAGTCATTGAAATATTTCAGCTTAACCGGGTCTATACCTCCTGGTGGTTTATTGCGATGATCCTTATTTTATCCCTTAATTTAATTCTTTGCAGTATCATCCGACTGCCGAAGCTGCTGAAGAGCTTGAAAAATGAGCCGAAGCATCCGGATCAGAAGAATGATAAAGTCCTGATGGTTTTCAATGATACGGCGAATGAAAATCCGAAGGAGATTTTCAAAATTTGCGGCTTTAAGTCGCCGAAAAAATTATCTGCCGCCGAAGGGGAGCTCTACTATGGAAAGAAAAACACCATCGGGCATCTGGGATCCTGGTTTACACATATCGGTCTGTTGATTATTTTTATCTCCTACCTCTTCGGTCAAATAGCGGGGTATGAGACATTTTTTTACGGTGTCCCCGGTGTTCAGGGAAGAATCGGGGATACGCCCTATGAACTGGCCATTGAGGGTTTCACCATTGATTATCGGGAGGATCACAGCATAGAGCAGTACACCAGCCGTTTAAGGGTGTATCATCATGACGAAAACACCTTGGTGAAAGAAGGCGTAAGCAAGGTAAACGACCCCATGAGAGTGGACGGTTTTTCCATTTATCAAAATGGCACCGGCTGGGCCTTGGATTTAAATTTATATAAAGAGGAAGAATCCCTTCGAGAACTGACCCTTTATGAAGGAGAGATTCACGTTGATGATGACCAGAGAATTGCCATACAGTTTTACAGCTTCTATCCCGACTATATCCATCATCAGGGGATGCCCGCTACCAAAACCCCTTTCCCGGAGAATCCTCATATGCTTTACGTGCTGTTTTACGAAGGATTTCGGGTGGATATGAATGTGGCGGGTATGGGAGAGGAAATCGTCTATGGAGAGTATTCCTTTAATGTGGAAGCTCCCCGGCAATTTACTTATCTGCAGATTGTCAGGGACCCTGGGATTCCCGGAGCCTTTGCCGGGGGAGTGATGCTGATTCTTGGAGTCTTTTTAGCCTTCTATATCCATCCGAAAACCCTGTTCCTGAGAAAAATCCCCGGAGAAATGCATCTTTTTGCCAAAGCTCCCCGGGGTGAAAAACTATTTCATAATGAACTGAAAAAGCGACTGAAGGAGGGAACCCATTGGGAGTAGATCAAAGTATACAATTGGAAACCACATTGTTCAATTTTGCCATAGGCCTTTATTTAGTATCCATGGTGCTGTACCTGGTGTTTTTTATCGGAAAAATCGAAAAACCGGGAGAATTCGGTTCCTATCTGATTAAAGGAGGTTTTTTACTGCACACCGCTGCCCTGATTGTGCGTTGGTTTGAAGCGGGAAGGATCCCTCTTTCCAATCAATATGAATTTGCCACCGCCTTTGCCTGGGGGATTGTGCTATGTTTTATTATATTTGAATTAAAATTTGGCTATAAAGCCATGGGCACCTTTGTGACCCCGATCGCTTTTTTGATCATGGGCTACGCCGCTATGCAGTCCAAGGACATCCGTCCGTTAATGCCCGCACTGCAGAGTAATTGGCTCTCACTCCATGTAGGCACCGCCGTTATCGGATACGGAGCTTTCGGTGTTGCCGCAGGGGTTTCCCTGATGTATCTTCTGCGAAATCAATTCAGGAACAGCCCCTTTGTCAGAAAACATCTTCCGGACCTGATAACCTTAGATTTGATCAGTTACCGGGCCATAGCCCTAGGCTTTTTCTTTCTCACTTTGGTCATTGTCACCGGAGCTATTTGGGCTGAACAGGCATGGGGCAGATACTGGGCCTGGGATCCGAAAGAGACCTGGTCCTTGATTACCTGGATCATATACGCCGTTTATCTCCATGCCAGAATTATGAGGGGATGGCAGGGAAAAAAGGCAGCGTTGTTCAGCGTGATAGGATTTATCTGTGTGCTCTTTACTTATATCGGCGTCAATACCCTGCTTCCAAGTATTCATAGTTATGCACTGCTAGTGCCTTTTTCCCTTTTATTTCCTCCGAAGAAAGGATATAATAACAGGATATGATTATGGAGGAGGTTAAAATTATGAGATGGATCAATAAAATCACAGAAATCATCGGACTCCGGATCTTAAAATCCGGCTTTGCCATTATTTTTGCCACCTACCTGGCCATGTTTTTGGGGCTGGAACATGCGGCCACCGCAGGGGTTTTTAGCATTCTGTCGATCCTGGATACGAAACGAAAAACCCTGCAGGTCGGCATCAACCGGGTTATCTCCGCCTTAGTGGGCCTCGGATTATCAAGTCTGCTTTTTACTCTGCTGGGTTATGAGGTCTATGTTGTGGGCATTATTGTGGTGGTCTTTCTTCCCTTGGCGAGAAAATTCGATTTGGCCTCGGGGTTTATCATCAATCTGGTTTTTGCCAATCAATTACTGGACTTCGGGGAAGTGACGATCCCGATTTTTTTAAACCAAATGGGTTTGCTGACCATCGGCGTGGCCACAGGCCTCTTGATGAATCTACATATCCCCTACCGTGAAAAAGATCTCATTGAAAAGCAGCAAATTATCGAAGGGGATCTGAAAATCATGCTGGAAATCTTCGGATACAGTTTGAAAAACGCCTGCCCCTTAGATCAGGACATGGATGAGCGTCTGGACTCCCTTATTAAAAACATCAAGGAAGGCCTGCAGCTTTCCTACCGCTATATTGATAATCGGTACCTCAGCCCGGAACATTATTATGTGCAGTATATGCTGATGCGAAAAAGCCAGTTCAAAACTTTGGAAGCCATGAAAATCAGCCTTAAGAAAAAAATCATGACCCAGGACTTTGCCGACGGACTAAGTAAGATCACGCTGGATTTGTCCAAGGAGATCAATACCAATAATTCCGGAGTAGAGGCCATGAAAAAACTGGAAGATATTAAAGAATACTACCGGAGTCTGCCTCTTCCTAAAACCAGACGGGCTTTTGAAGATCGAGCCCATCTTTTCTTGTTTCTTCACCATTTAGAAAATTTTATACGGATTAAAATGGAGTTTTACGAGAAGCATCTTGGATAAGGAGGGCATATGAAATACTTCTTGTTTACTAAGTGTTAAAATGATATTATTGAATAATACAAATATTAATATGCTTTTCCTGATCTGCAGGATTGTACAATTGCATTTACTATGGAAATCACCGGACCTGTCTAACTAATCACTGTTAGGCTGGTCTTTCTGTTTTTTAAATACCGGAGACCGCTGTAACGAAACAGCAAAGAAAGTATTTTGGTTGTCTGCAATTTGCTCAACTCATAATATTTATATAAGGAGAAACTACTATGCAAAAGAAAAAGGAAATACTTCTAGCGGCGTCCAATCTTTTCGGTGAAAAAGGGGATCGATTCACTCTTGAGGAATTGGGCAAGGCGGTGAACATCAACAAAGCCTCGATTTACTCTCACTTCCAAAATAAAGAAGAAATTATTTTGCTGGTCACGGCTATGCAGTGCAAGCATTATGAAGAATATATGAATCATGTATTTTTACTGCTGGAGGATGAAGGGGAGGCGGGAACTGTGGAAAAGGATAAATTGAGGAAGACCGATGTAAAATTTTTTTTAATCCCTTTTATAATATTGGTTACAGGGTTCACTTTTTTACCGTATGTGACGGCTAAAAACCGCATTGAGGAGCGATACGACATCTTTGAAACCACCACGCTGAACATTGCGGACAGCTATGCCTATGGGTTAACGAACTCAAGAGAAGCGTACAATATTATTACAGAACTTCTAGATGAAAAAATTATGGTGGCGAGTCAGGCAATCATGCTGATTGAAGATCGGGAAGATCATGAACGGTTATATGAAATTGCACAAAAACTCGAAGTGGATGAAATCTACTTGCATAATAACGAGGGGAAAGTTACTTACAGTACAACAGAGGAATATATTGGATGGAAAGCATACGAAGGTCATTCGGTTTATGATTTTCTCGGGAGTTTTGAAATTTCGAAGTTAATCAATGATATTTCAAATCGAGGAGATGTGAAACACGTATTTTTTATCAACGGAGAATACGAAATAACTGCAAGCAGCCTTTCCGAATACATAGGTTATATAATCGAGAGTCAGGAAATTCGAGAAGAAATGGATAACAATGCTTCGGATATACATAAAATGGAAATTGATGGCGATGAAGTTTTTAGGGTTTCCGTACCGGCTGTATACGAAAATAAAAAGTTGGGAACCTTGGCAATCACTTGGCCGACGGAGGAAGTGAACAGAGAAGTACTAGGAATTATTCTGAACGGTGTCATGATATTTTTAACAGTGTCCTTTGTTGTCGGCGGTTTGTTGTATTATGCTGACCGGCCTTCCCAACAGCGAATACCTAATGGAATATTTGGATGATATTATTAAAATCCCTGGGATAAGCAACAAAGCGGTAGTACTTCTTAGTTGTACTAATTTCAAAGTGCTAAACATGACCTATGGTTTTCTATACGGAAATGAAATTCTAAAACAGATTGCCCTAAAAGTGAGGTATTTATTAAAACCTGAAGACATGCTTTTTCGGTTTGAGGGAGATCGGTTTATAATAGTACTGGACAATTATAAAGACCATGAAAAACTTAAGGAATGGGGACATAAGTTAGGGGATGTCTTTGAGAATCCTTTTAGCGGAAGCCCAGACCACCAGTATATAAACGCCGAAATAGGAATCGTGGAGATGAAGGATAAAAATACCTCAGTGGATAAAATTTTTCAAAATGCCGCCATGGCCCTGTCTTATTTTAATGGAGAGTCAAAAAACCAGATAATGTTTTTTAATGATGCAATGAAAAAAGATGTGCTGCGTAAGGATCAGATTGCAAAGGTTTTAAGAACCGTTATTGAGGGAAAAGATACCGAGTCTTTCTATCTTGTGTTTCAACCGAAACTGGACATAAAGAAAGATCAGATTATTGGATTTGAAGCCCTGGCCAGACTCTACACCAAAGATTTAGGACAGATATCACCCTATGAATTTATTGCTGTTGCAGAGGATTGGCTGCAGATTTATGATTTGGGAAACCGAATTTATCCCATGCCTTAAGGTTTGGAAATCAATTAAAAGAACAGGGTTACCATGATGTAAGTGTTGCCGTCAACATCTCCGGCATTCAACTGTTAAGAGAAGAATTTGTAGAAACCATTCGAAGAATTGTGGCATTAACCGGTGCGGAGATGATTTCCCTGGAATTTGAAACTACAGAAACCGTTTTGCTGGAGAACTTCGATTTAATCAATGAAAAATTAGAAGAGATTAAAAAAATGGGAATATCAATTTCGCTGGATGATTTCGGTACAGGGTTTTCCTCTTTAGCCAGACTCGGAGAACTAAACATTGATTCCGTAAAGATTGACAAATATTTTATTGATGAAATCAGTCATCATGATGAAAAAGACTTAATTACAGCGGATATCATATCAATGTCCCATAAAATCGGTTTAACCGTCATCGCAGAAGGAATAGAGGAAGAAAATCAAAAAGAATACCTTGAAAATATGGGTGTGATATTATACAGGGATATCTTCTGAGCAAACCCATATCCGATGAGAAGGCAATGGTATTTTTAAAAAACTATAATCAGCAGCAGGGGAATAGGGCCTTGGAGAGCTTATGATGCAGAATCCGGACAAGCTGGATAAAAAAACAGAACTGCCGTTTAAAGGTTTTTAAGAACTTTTTGCGGCAGTTTCTTTAATCACAAAAAACTTCAGGAATGTTTTAGAGGATTAAGCAGGAAAAAGTGAAAGTTATCTCGAATCTTTTAGTAGAAGAGAAGGATGCATTTGCGTAACAACTCTTTATTCAGCATAAAAAAACGGATACAAGTAATAAACATGATAAAGGGGGGTAAAATGGATAATTTGAAGTTTAAGAGAATATACGAGTATGTAATGATTATTTTAGCGTTGCTGGTTGTTGGTCTTTTAATTGTTGAATTTACCATGGATCTAAGTGAAAGGGCTTTGAACAGATTGGCAATGATTGATCTGGGAGTGCTTATTATATTTTCGGTAGATTACTTCACGCGTCTAGTCATAGCGAATAATAAAAAACTCTTTGTGTTGCATAATAAGGCGGATTTAATAGCCATTATTCCTTTTTCATCCATATTTCGGATCTTTCGACTCGCAAGGCTTGCTCGATTAGCAAGGATCAGCAGAATAAATCGTTTAGTGCGAGCCGGTATATGGGCCGAAAAGCTTAGAATAAAACTCCGATCCTTTTTTAATACAAACGGATTAATTTACATGATTACGATTGCAATTCTCATGGTTCTTAGCGGAGCTTTAGGAATTTATGTTTTTGAAGGGATGAGATTTTCTGACGGCATATGGTGGTCTTTTGTAACCACAACCACCGTAGGTTATGGGGATATGTCCCCGGAGAGTACGGGAGGAAGAATTGTTGCAGGAATATTAATGCTGGTGGGCATCGGATTTATTGGTATGTTGACCGGAACCATCGCCACCTATTTTTTAAAGGGAGACAGTGAGCAAAACACCTTCAAAAAAGAGGTTATTGTAGGGATTAAAGGGAAGCTGGACGAGTACGATTCCTTAACCGCCGAAGATATAGAAGATATGGTTAGCATCCTGCGGAGTCTGAAAAAAAATTCAAATTAGATAATTTAAGTTTGAAATCGGCAGATCCATGTACTCAAGTTACAATAACCGATTAAAGCAGGAGAAGCAATTTAAAAACCTGATGGAAAGGAGCTCCAACATGCGTTCAATGGATACGATCTACAAAACTATTCTAAGTTTGGCAGAAGAAGATAAGCAAATACGTGCGGTTTACATGAACGGCTCAAGGACCGATTCAAAGGCCCCGAAGGACCGATTTCAGGACTATGATATCGTCTACATTGTAGAGGATACCCAACCCTTTATTGAGGATAAAAAGTGGCTCTGGGCCTTTGGAGAACTTATGATGATGCAGGAGCCGGACAAGCTGGACAGAGGCATCGGTTATGATATGGATTTTACAAAATCCTATACTTATTTGATGCTTTTTTCCGATGGGATTCGAATTGATTTGAACTTGAAAAATAAGGAGGAAGGGATAAAGCATTTTCAAGAGGAAAAGCTGACGGTAAAACTCTTAGATAAAGATGGTATCCTTCCGGAGATTCCTGAGCCTTCCGACGCAGACTATCGGGTACGAAAACCCACCGAGGAAGAGTTTGAAAGTGTGACCGACAACTTCTTTTGGTGTCTTCAAAATGTGGCAAAGGGAATCAATCGAAAAGAGCTTCCCTACGCTATAGGAATGTATCAGGAAACTACACTGAAAAGTCTACATCGGATGATGGATTGGTGGATCGGGATGCATCATAACTTTGAAGTCTCCACCGGAAAATTTGGAAAGTACTACGAGAAGTATCTGCCGAAGGAGTACTGGACGATGTACAAAGAAGTATTTCCCTCCGGAGATTACGATAATATCCGGGAAGCGGTACGCATAGCCTGTCATATTTTTAAAGAGCTTGGAGAGGAAGTAGCGAAGGAGCTGGGTTTTTCTTATCCTTATCAGGATGAAGTTTCGATGACAAGGTATTTGAGAAAGGAAAGGATTATTTAGCAGACTCTGATTATCGGAATGAGAGGTGATACTTATGAATAAACTTTATTGGAAAATTATGCTGATTACTGGAATAATAGGGATTGCATTGATTATTTTTGCAACGGTTATTTTGTAGCGAGGACATTGTAAAAATTCTTTAAATAAGCTTGGACGGCAAAAAGAAATCTGTCCACCCCTATCATTACTGGGATGAGGCCGGGGTAAGGAGGGATATAATGCAAAGGTTTACGCTAAGTGAAAAATTAGCAGTTCGTGATGAAATGTTACTGTTGAATGATAAAGTTTGGCCTGAGTTTATGCTGCATTGGGAGTGTAAAGAATGGTTTCATTTGTTTTCAACATTTTCAAGTTTTCAGGTGGTATTAATGGAAGAGGAAGAGCTCATTGCCTTTGGGCATACAATACCATTTTATTGGGAGGGGAGCATAGAGCATATTCCTGATAACTTAAATGCACTGATCGGGATGGCTGCAGAGGCTCGTAAAAATTCCATGAAACCCAATGTATTATTGGCTTTGGCTGTATGCGTTTCACCGGATCATAACGGAA
>SKRE01000055.1 GCA_007118655.1 Clostridiales bacterium
ATATGCACCGTAATCATCAGGGCTATGGCCATTAGGATTCCCGGCATATAGGCCGCAAGAAACATGCTTCCCACGGGGACCCCGGCGATCAGTGCGTATAAAATCAAATTGGTTCCCGGAGGAATTACGGGGCTGATGGCGGAGGACCCTGCGGTAACCGCAGCGGAAAATGCCTTGGAAAAGCCCTTTCGTTCCATTTCCGGCACCAAAATCTTGGACTGCATGGCCGCATCCGCATTGGCGGACCCGGAAATCCCTCCCATCAGCGCACTAAGCAGTACGTTTACCTGGGCCAGGCCCCCTTTGGTATGTCCCACCAGCACATCGGCGAAATCCATTAAGGCCCCGCTGATGCCGGAGTAGTTCATTACAGACCCTACCATAATAAAGAAGGGCACTGCCAAATAGGGAAAGGATTCCACAGAAGTTACGAACTGTTGAATGACCATTTGCATAGGCATGGAGGTGTTGATAAACACGAAGTAAAAAAGGGATGCTCCCATCAATGCAAAGGCTACAGGAATGTTTAAGAAAAACAGTATGAATAAAACCGCTACCGGTGATAAAGAACCCATTAACGTCGCACCTCCCCTTTCACTAACTCCGGATCTACATCAATTCGAACGTCCTTTTTCAAAAAGATCTTTCGGAAACTCTGAACGAGAAAGTACAATGAATAAATTGTAATCAGTCCGAAGGCAAAAACCATGGATATATAAATATATTTGTAAGACAGCTCTAAGGCTGCAGTAATTTTCGTTGATCCGGCGACATATAAATAACTAAGATAAAACATCGTGCCCGAAAGCACGGAAACAACCAATGAGGTGATAAAAATCAGTACCGGTCTTCCTTTTTCCGGAACCAGATTCGTCAATACCTCTACTCCGATTAACGCCCGCGTTTTAAAAGCGTTGGCAAAACCTAAAAAGATTACCCATACAAATGCCCCTACAGCAATTTCTTCCGCCCAGTGGTATGTAAAGTTTAAAAAATATCGGGTAAATACATTAACAATTACAATAACCGATGTAATTAACAGAAAAAACGACCCAAGGTACAGCTCAAAATTTACACCGAGTTTTCTTAATTTCTTCTTCATGGTATCCTCCATTCCAGTATATATCTGCGTTCAATCGCTCCTGACCCTTCCTGATTATCTAATAGCACTCCCTCTACCGATTATGTAAAAGGAATGCTATCAGAGTGTTTTTTATGTCCTGTTATAATGATTACCGCTCAGTGCTGTTACTGATCCGCTTTGATTTTTTCCAGTTCTTCCAAGATCTCTTCGTAAATTCCGGGAGTCCACTGAGGGAACTTTGAGTAAACCGGCTCTGCTGCTGCTAAGAAAGCGGCTGCGTCCACTTCGTGGAAGGTAACCCCTTCTTCTTTAAGAAGCTCTTCGTACTCTTCTTCCGCTTTAACGGTTTCTTCCAGGTTTTCTTCCGCGCCTTTTTCAAACTCTTCTACGATAATGGTTTGCTGTTCTTCCGTTAAGGAATCCCACAGGCTGGTAGAGATGGATACTGCAGATACCCCTAATAAGTGATTGGTTAAGGAATATTCTTTAACGTTTTCGTATTGCTGCGTTCCGTAGTAGGTCATGATGGAACCTTCCACTCCGTCAATTACCCCTTGCTGAATCGCTGCATAGGTATCCGGGTAAGGCATGGAAACCGGGTTTCCTCCCATGGCTTCGATGGTGTAGGTGTATAACTGGCTGGTAGGAACGCGGATGTTCATTCCGTTCATGTCTTCAGGAGTAGTAATCGGCTCATTGGTCATCATGCTTCTAAAACCGAATACCCAGTCTAGAGAAAGAACCTTTACTCCGTGCTCTTCTTCGATTTGTTGGTTTAAGTTCTGCACTAAGTCGGTTTGCATCATGGCAAAGTACTCATCAAACGTGCTGTAAAGGAAAGGTCCGGTGATGGCGTTATAATCCGGCACATAGTCTCCCAGGAAGTTAACCCCTTCCACTAGGATCCAGTCGGAACCTTGAATGATCTGCTCCATACCGTCTTTACCGATGGGCAGTACGCCGCTGGTAAACAGTTGTAATTCTAAAGAACCGTCGCTTCGCTCATTCACCGCTTCTACTACATTCTTAAGGGAAATTGCGGTTTGTTCGTCGTCTACAAACTTGGTGCTTACGGTGATCACCTTTGTTTCACCATTTTCATTTCCCGAGGCTTCTCCGTTTGAAGAATTTCCCGAGTCCGAATCATCGGCACCGTTGCCGCAGGCTGCTAAACTAAAAACCATAGCCAATGCCAGTAAAATTAACAAAACCTTTTTCATAAATCTTCCTCCTTATAATTTGAATAAATCCCACAATTTGCACAAAAAAACATCAACTATAGAACACATGAAGCAAGGCTCACTGTGTGTTAAAATAGTTGACACTCCGTATCTCCTGTCATAACTATATGTATGTATGGACTTTTTCTGCACTAGAATAATAATATCACAAGGATATTTATAAGTAAAGCAGTTTATTGATTGTTTGGACATTAATAAAAAGGGAGAAAACCCTTATTTTTGACAAGATATTAACAAGGGTTTTCCAAGGTTCTTTCCGGACGTCCGTAGAGGTAGCCCTGGATGTAGTCGCAGTCCATTTTCTCCAGGATCCTTTGCTGACTCTCCCGCTCCACGCCTTCGGCGATGACCTGGGTCCGCAGGTTATGGCAAAGGGTGATGATGGCTTTTACGATAAACTGCTGACGCTTACTTTGATCGATGTCCTCAATAAAGCTGCGGTCCAGCTTTATCCGGTTAAAAGGAAGTTGATTTAAATAATTTAAAGAAGAATATCCGGTGCCGAAATCATCCAGGGCAAGTTGATAGCCAAGGGTTTTTAATTTTTCCAGGACCTGCACCCCCCGGGTCATACAGTTCATAACCGCGGTTTCCGTTATTTCCAGTTCAATTTCCTTCGGAGCGATTCCGTATTCCGCTCCCAATTCCTTTAGGATCCCGATCAGATTGCTTTCAATCAGTCCCCGTCCCGACAGATTAATGGAAACAAATTCCGGCATAATGTTTTCTCGTTTCCACCGGGCACACTGTCGATGCACCTCTTTTAAGATCCATCCTTCAATGGCCGTGATTTGCTTTGATTCTTCGGCAATGGGAATAAACTCTTTAGGGGAAATCGGGCCCCGGGTAGGATGATCCCAACGTATCAGCGCCTCCAATCCCTGCATTTTTCCCTTTGCAATATCTGTTATGGGTTGATAGACCATATGAAACTCTCCGTTTTCAATCCCTCTTTTAATCTGCTGCATCTGATCATTCATCTGATATACCCTTCGACTCATTTCTTCGTCGTAGAACATGCACTGGTCTTTCCCGTTTTTCTTTGCACTGTAAAGAGCGGTACTGGCCCGCTGAACCAGCGTATCATAATCTCTGCCGTCCTTTGGATAAATTGCCACCCCAACACTGCAGGTCAGGGAGAGATCCTTTCCTCTTCCGAATTTTGCATTGCTGAAAAATTTAATATGCCTCCGGATTTTTCTTTGAAGACTCTCCTCCGTGGAGAATTTTTCCAAGATAATGATGAACTCATCGGCGCTGACCCGGGCTAAGAAGACGTCGCTTCCGAGAAAGCCCCGAAGAAAATCCGCCATTTCCCGAAGGACCCGGTTGCCTTCCTCATAGCCCCGGGTATTGTTGATGTAGCTGAAGTGATCAATATCCACAAAAATAAAAGCTAAGGATGCATCGGGGACCTTCCGGGAATGTATCACATCGCAAAAATACTCCCTGGCCTTCTCTCCGTTGGGCAGATTCGTCAGGGCATCATAATATGCCATTCGGTAAAGCTTGTCATTCAGTTCTACCTGTTGGGTGATATCCGTATGGGATCCTGCCAGTTGAATAATTTTTCCTTCATCATCGGTTTTTCCGATCCCCCGGCTGTACACCCAGTAATATTTATCATCCTTGCCCTTCATCCGGTAGGTGCTCTCGTAAATCCCTTCTCCCTGTTGTAGAAATTTATCCATGCTTTCATTAACCGAATCAAGATCTTCAGGATGAATTAACGCTTTCCATCCCTCAATGGATGCTTCCTCCGGTTTTTCTTCCTCGGGAACCACCTCCCGATCCTGAAATGTCATCCGGTACAAGTCCTTTTCAACATCCCAAAACCATAATCCGTCCTTGGCTCCCTCAAGCATCATTTGAAACATCGGGGAATTATTTAACCATTTATTTTTCAATTTCATCTCGACCTTTCTAATTAACCCATATAAAACCACAATATATCCATCCATATATGATATCCACTTGAGCTGAATCCATTGACTTTCCACAAGCTTAGAAGTTTATTTTAATCTATAATTATATCACTTTCCCTTTCCTTCAACAATGATGCTTTCGCTTCAATTAG
>SKRE01000100.1 GCA_007118655.1 Clostridiales bacterium
TCCAACAGCATGCTGGATTGGCTGTTAAACGAAGTAACCAGCATTGAATCCGTGGATTACGTGCGACTGGGCAGCCGTACCCTGGTTACCATGCCCCAAAGAGTGGACGAGGAATTCTTAGCCATGGTGGAAAAGTACTCCCCTGTATTTATCAACACCCACTTTAATCATCCTCAGGAAATTACACCGGAGACCATTGAAGCCTGCCACAAACTGGCAAAAGCCGGAGTGCCTATGGGAAATCAGGCGGTGTTGTTAAACGGGATCAACAACGATAAATTTGTAATGCGTTTGATGAACCATGAATTATTAAAGAGCAAGGTAAGACCCTACTATATTTTCCATGCGAAACATGTCATCGGGACCACTCATTTTAATACATCTATTGATGACGGCATAGAAATTATGGAGTATCTTCGAGGCTACACCTCGGGTATGGCGATTCCCACCTATATTGTCAATGCCCCCAAGGGACAGGGAAAAACTCCGATCCTTCCCCAGTATATGCTCTCTCGAGGGAAAGACTTTGTAAAGATTCGTACCTGGGAAGGAAATGTGGTGGACTATCCGAACCATGAAACCCGGCCGATTGAAAGCTATTTTGAGTAAAGACTGCAAAGGACCCTGAAGAAGGGTCTTTTTCTTTGTTTTCGTTTAGGAGAACATCCGATTGGGTATAGGGTGAAAAAATCGACGGGAGGATAATCGCTTGGAAAAACGGGATGTATATATCTGGCTGAACAGTATTCAAGGGGTAAGTTATGGAGCCATCAACAAACTGGAAAGGTATTTCGGCGATATCGAAGAGATCTGGGAAGCGGAAGGCCGGGAAATATACCGGGCCCTGGGCAAAAGAAGCAAATCCGCTGTTAAAATTGTGAATCTCAGAACCAAAGAGTACTGGCAAAAGACGAAGGATAAGATTTCGGCGATGAATGTATCCGTGGTTACCATTGCGGATCCCGATTATCCGGAAAAACTGAAAAAAATATACGATCCTCCCTATGTCCTGTTTTACCGGGGAGAACTTCCCGGGGATCGACCGACCATCGGCATGGTCGGTGCTCGAAATGCCACGCCCTACGGAAAATGGGCGGCGAATAAATTTGCCAGGGAGCTCTCGGATCGGGGAGTGGGAATTATCAGCGGTCTCGCCTTAGGGATTGATACGGAAAGCCATAGGGGCGCCGTGGAAAACCAGGGCTATACCCTGGGGGTTCTTGGTTCCGGTCTGGATGTACCCTATCCTCCCGCAAACTATCAACTGATGGAAAAAATTCGGGAGCAGGGCTGTATACTTAGTGAATTTCACTTAGGGGAAGAACCCCTTAAACATCACTTTCCTCAACGGAACCGAATCATCAGCGGATTATCCGATGGCATTCTGGTCATCGAAGCCGGAGAAAAAAGCGGATCCCTGATTACAGTGGAATATGGTTTGGAACAGGGAAAAGACATCTTTGCCCTTCCGGGAAATATCAACTGTGAAAAGAGCCGGGGAACCAATCGGCTGATACGGGACGGCGCGAAAATCATTATCGAAGTGGAAGATATTTTATCGGAACTTCCCGGAGGAATAAACCTACCCAGCAAAGGGGCGGAAGAAAATATTATTCGGGACTTAAGCGATACCGAAACATTGGTCTATCGATGTCTGGAGAAAAACCCCATGGATTTGGATACCCTGTACTATCAAACGAAAATTGATATCCAATCCTTAAATATTCTTTTAACTTCTTTGGAATTAAAGGGTTATATTACCCGCTTGGGGGGGAAATCATTTACAGTGAACCGATAACTTGATATAATGTTAAAATTGAGACAAACAGTGGAGGTGTTTTAATTGGCAAAATCCCTAGTAATAGTGGAGTCACCCGCCAAGGCAAAAACGATTAAAAAATTTTTAGGAAGAAACTACATCATTGAGGCTTCCGTGGGTCACGTAATAGACCTTCCGAAAAGTAAACTCGGTGTAAACATAGAAGAGGACTTTGAACCGGAATATATTACGATTCGGGGAAAAGGCCCTGTGTTAAAGGAACTGAGAAAACAGGCAAAGAAAGCGTCAAAAATCTTTCTTGCCACTGACCCTGACCGGGAGGGAGAAGCCATCTCCTGGCATTTGGCAAAAGCCCTTTCAAAGGAGCAGAGCAATATTAAACGCATTGAGTTCAATGAAATTACTAAAACCGCGGTTCAAAAGGCGATCAAGGAACCCCGGGAGATCAATGAGGACTTAGTGAATGCCCAGCAGGCAAGAAGAGTGCTGGACCGCCTGGTGGGGTATAAAATCAGCCCCCTGTTATGGCAAAAGATTCGAAAAGGTCTGAGTGCCGGACGGGTGCAGTCCGTTGCGTCCAAAATGATCAAGGAACGGGAAGAGGAAATTAAAGCCTTTAGGCCCGAAGAATACTGGTCTATTGAAGGGGAATTTCAAAATGAAGAGAAGAAAAACTTCCCCGCTAAATTTTTCAAAGATCCCGAGGGTAATAAAGAACTGAAAAATGAAGCCTCGGTTCAGGAAGTAGTAAAGGCTGTGGAAAAAGAACGGTTTTTAGTGAAAAGCGTAAAAAAAGGACAGAAACGAAGAAGTCCCCAAAATCCTTTCACCACCAGCTCCCTGCAACAGGAAGCTTCCAATAAAATGGGCTTTTCCACCAAAAAAACCATGTCCCTGGCCCAACAGCTGTATGAAGGGATTGACGTGAAAGGCCACGGCACTGTGGGTCTGGTAACTTATATCCGTACGGACTCCACCCGAATTTCTTCGGAGGCTCAACAGAGCATTCAGGAGTTTGTTCAGCAGGAGTATGGGGATAAGTATTTGGAAAAAGGAAAAGTCAAGGACAAACCCTTGAAAAAAGGAGCTCAGGATGCCCATGAGGCCATTCGTCCTACGGATGTCCGCTTAACCCCCAGTGTGGTGAAGCCTTCCTTAAAGCGGGATCAACACCGATTATATAAAATGATTTGGGAAAGAGCCGTGGCAAGCCTAATGGCCAAAGCCATATTTGATACCATTGCTGTGGAACTGGAAGCCAAAGGCTACATTTTCAAAGGCAGCGGATCGATTTTAAATTTCGACGGATTTATGAAGGTCTATTCATTTTCCAGCACCTCCGAGGATACCTTCCTTCCCCTGTTGGAAGAAGGCGAAAAGGTGAAGCTGGTGGAGCTGGATCCGAAACAGCACTTTACCCAGCCCCCTGCCCGGTTCACGGAAGCCACATTGGTAAAAACCATGGAAGAGTTGGGCATCGGAAGACCCAGTACGTATTCTCCTACGATTTCTACGATTCTTGCGAGGGGTTATGTGGAAAAAGACGGAAGGTACCTGGTTCCCACAGAACTGGGGGTTCTGGTCACCGAAACCCTGGATGAATTTTTCTCCGACATCATTGATGTACACTTTACCGCGGAAATGGAAAGCAAGCTGGATAAAGTGGAGGAAGGGGATGTCCAGTGGAAGTCCATCATAAGAGATTTCTATGGCTCCTTTGAAAAAATGATGAAGGATGCGGAAGAGCACATGGAAGCCATTGAAGTGGTGGAAAAAAGCGGGGAGATCTGTGAACAATGCGGCGGAGAAATGCTGATAAAATACGGACGCTACGGGAAGTTTATGGCCTGTGAAAAATATCCGGATTGTAAAAATACGAAACCCATTGTGGATAAAATAGGGGTAACCTGTCCGAAATGCAAAGAGGGGGACGTGATAAAAAGAAAGTCTAAAAAGGGCCGTCTTTTCTATGGCTGCGACCGCTATCCGGAATGCGACTTTATCTCCTGGAACCCCCCGGCAAAGGATCCCTGCCCGAAATGCGGAGAGATCATGGTTTACAAAAAAACTAAAAAAGAAGAGCGCTACGAATGCACCAATAAAGAGTGCAAGCATAAAATTGTATTGTCGGAGTAAACAATTCTAAATATTTTCAAATATATATTGTAAAATAGTATGAATTATGGTAATATGCAGTCATAGTGCATGTTTCAATTGTGCATGCCCAGGGATAAAATTACTGACTGATGATTTTGAATTTTTTGTTTTTTACTATAAAAACCCAAAGATGAAAAAGCATAAAAATATCCCCAAAATATCATAGAGGAGGAATAAGCATGTCAAGTTCATTATTAGCAAAAACCCGAAGAGTGAATAAAATTTTACAGCAATCGGGAGAACACGCAGTATCATTCAATGAATTAAGCAGAATTTTAAGTGAGGTATTGGATGCCAATGTTTATGTGGCCAGTTCAAAAGGAAAAGTATTAGGGGTAAGCTTAACGGATTCTTCCGACTGCCCGATTATTACCGATGAAAAAACCGGAGAAAAAAGATTCCCGGAAGAATACAATGCCCAGCTTCTGAAAATTCAGGAAACAAAGCATAACATCACCAAGGATGAATTGCTGGAAATATTTAAATACGACGTACAAAGCTACAATAAGCTGGTAACCATCGTACCGATCAACGGCAGCGGACAGCGTATTGGAACTTTAATACTAGCAAAAACCGAAGTCGAATTTGAAGACGAAGATCTAGTAATGGCGGAGTACAGTGCCACCGTGGTAGGACTTGAAATTCTTCGGGCAAAAACCGAGGAAATCGAAGACGAAGCCCGGAAAAAAGCAGTAGTGCAAATGGCTGTAGGAACCCTTTCTTATTCAGAACTGGAAGCGGTGGAACACATCTTTAATGAGCTGGACGGAAGAGAAGGACTATTGGTTGCAAGTAAAATTGCCGACCGTGTAGGCATTACCCGTTCCGTAATTGTTAATGCCCTTCGAAAATTTGAAAGCGCCGGTGTTATTGAATCCCGTTCCCTCGGAATGAAAGGCACCCACATTAAAATTTTAAATGACTTTTTATTAGACGAACTTCGAAGCATCAGAAATAAATAAGGTTTTTTCTCAGGAAAAACAACCGGATGTTAAAAACACAAAACTGTAGAGATCAATACTGTTTTGTGTTTTTTTATTGACCGGAAATCGAGCAGGGGACGTAAAAAGTCCGCAAAAATTTATTGATTAAATCCATGATGTATGATAATATATTTTAGTGGTAAAAAAACACACACTTTAGGATTTTCCAAGGAGTGCTTAATTTTTTTAAGTCCTGGGAAAAGATGAATAAAGTGGAGGAAAAACTAAGGAGGTGCAGATATGTCTGTAATATCAATGAAACAATTATTGGAAGCCGGTGTGCATTTTGGACACCAAACACGAAGATGGAATCCGAAAATGGCGGAATACATTTTCACTGAAAGAAACGGAATTTACATTATTGACCTGCAAAAAACCGTGAAATTGGTGGAGGTGGCTTATAACGTAATTCGAGACCTTTCTGCCGACGGAAAGAAAATTCTTTTTGTTGGAACCAAAAAGCAGGCTCAGGAAGCCATCGCAAAGGAAGCCGAGCGATGCGGAATGTTTTATGTGAATCAAAGATGGTTAGGTGGAATGATGACCAACTACAAAACCATCAAAAAGCGAATTGACCGACTTTTTGAGTTGGAAAAAATGAGCGAAGACGGAACCTTTGATGTACTACCGAAAAAAGAGGTAACCCAACTGCGAAATGAAATGGAACGACTGGAGAAATTCCTAGGGGGAATTAAAGGCATCAACGGGGTACCCGATGCAATCTTTGTAATCGACCCTCGTAAAGAGCGTAACGCCATTAAAGAAGCCCATAAACTTGGAATTCCTGTAATCGGTGTGGTGGATACCAATTGTGATCCCGATGATATTGATTATGTTATCCCGGGCAATGACGATGCAATCCGTGCCGTAAAACTTCTTACCGCTACCATGGCAAACGCCGTGTTGGAAGGTAAGCAGGGAGAACAAATGGAAGAGTAATTCAAATGATATAGCTTCGAACT
This sequence comes from Clostridiales bacterium, assembly GCA_007118655.1. Taxonomy (GTDB): domain Bacteria; phylum Bacillota; class Clostridia; order Peptostreptococcales; family T1SED10-28; genus Isachenkonia. The sequence goes on from SKRE01000100.1 coordinate 5,883, forward strand.
CTAAAGGTAGGGGTATAAGGGAACTTCCCTTACATCCTTACCTTCAATAATATAAGGAGGTTTTTTATAATGAGTATCAGTGCAAAGATGGTTAAAGAACTGCGGGAAAAAACCGCTGCAGGAATGATGGATTGTAAAAAAGCGTTAACAGAAACCAATGGAAATATGGATAAAGCGATTGAGTACTTAAGAGAAAAAGGTCTTTCAAAGGCTGCGAAAAAATCCGGCCGATTAGCTTCGGAAGGGCTTGTGGAATCTTATATTCACGGAGGAAGAATCGGAGTATTGGTTGAAGTAAACTCTGAAACGGATTTCGTTGCGAAAAACGAAGAATTTCGAACCTTTGTAAAGGATGTTGCTATGCATATTGCGGCGGAAAACCCTCTATATGTGAAAAAAGACGAAGTACCGGAAGAAGTGGTTCAAAAGGAAAAAGACTTCTTAACCAAACAAGCCTTAGCGGAAGGCAAACCGGAAAAAATCGTGGAAAAAATGGTTGAGGGAAGAATCAGCAAGTACTACACTGAAATTTGTCTGTTGGAACAACCCTTTGTAAAGGATCCGGACAAAACTGTTGGAGAACTGTTGAATGAAAAGATTGCAAGAATCGGAGAGAACCTTAGCATCCGAAGGTTTGCCCGTTTTGAAGTTGGAGAAGGTTTGGAAAAGAAACAGGAAAACTTCGCTGAAGAAGTAGCAAATCAGCTGAAAAAATAACCGATAATCAGTTAATTCGAGGGAACACGGAAGTGTTCTCTTGATTTATATCTGAGACTAAGTTATAATTTTTTTTGAAATAATATCGTAAATTATCAAAAATTAACAGGAATTTAAAAGGGTTTTATCGAAATGTATAGAATGGGGGAATTTGATGAGCGAGCCAATTTATAAACGGGTGTTGTTAAAGCTAAGCGGTGAGGCATTAGCGGGAGAAAAGGGTTTTGGTATTGACACCGACACCTTAGTGCGTATTGCCAAGGAGATTAAAGAAGTCAATGACATGGGAGTGGAAATCGCCCTGGTCGTAGGGGCCGGGAATTTCTGGAGAGGCCGAAGCGGTAAAGGCATGGACCGGGCCACAGCGGATTATATGGGCATGACGGCCACGGTAATCAATGCTTTAGCCCTGCAGGATGCCCTGGAGAATTTAGGTGCCATCTGCAGAGTGCAGACCGCCATTGAAATGCGGCAAATTGCAGAACCCTATATTCGGCGGAGAGCCATCCGGCATCTTGAAAAAAAACGGATTGTGATTTTTGCCGCCGGTACGGGAAATCCCTACTTCACCACGGACACCACCGCGGCCCTCAGAGCTGCAGAAATTGAAGCGGAAATCATCCTGTTGGCGAAAAATGTGGACGCGGTATACGATAAGGATCCTAATTTGGAGCCCGATGCCGTGAAATTCGACACCTTAAGTTATTTAGAGATCTTAAACCGGGAGTTAAAGGTTATGGATACCACCGCCATATCCCTATGTATGGACAACAGCATTCCCATCAAAGTATTTGGCCTGGAAAACCCCGACAGCATTAAGCGCGTCATCCTAGGAGAAAAAATCGGAACCTACATCTTTTAAGGGAGGAAAGAAAAATGGAAATGAAAGTTCACAAGGAAATGAAACAAAGCATGGAAAAGACCTTAAGTGTACTAAAAGAGGATCTGAACACCGTACGGGCGGGACGGGCAAACCCTGCAATGCTGGACAAAGTGAAAGTGGAGTATTATGGAGCTTTTACCCCTCTTAATCAGCTGGCTTCCATTACCGCGCCGGAGCCCCGACTGATTAATATTCAACCCTATGACGCCACATCCCTCCAGGCCATTGAAAAAGCCATCCTCACCTCGGATTTAGGACTGAATCCCAGCAATGACGGAAAAGTGATACGGATCAACATCCCTCAGTTAACGGAAGAACGCCGTAAGGATTTAGTGAAACTGGTAAAGAAAATGGCGGAAGAAGCCAAGGTTGCCATTCGAAATGAGCGAAGAAATGCCAATGATGAACTGAAGAAAATGGAAAAAAAGAAGGACATCACCGAGGATGACTTAAAAGACGGTTTGGAAACCGTGCAGGAAATCACCGACGAGTACATCGAGAAAATTGATGAGCTGATCAAACATAAAGAAGTGGAAATTTTAGAGGTATAATTTTAATCCTATAAGTGCAGCGGAATAATGATTAAACCCCCTTACGGGGGTTTAAAAATAGTAAGGTGGGAAAACATGAAAGAGATACCGAATCATATTGCCATAATCATGGACGGAAACGGACGTTGGGCCAAACAACGGAAAAAAATGCGGACAACCGGTCATCGCCAGGGAGTAGAAGCCCTACGGGCAGTACTTACTAAAGCCGATGAACTGGGCATTAATCATTTAACCGTATATGCTTTTTCTACGGAGAACTGGGCCCGACCTAAAGCTGAAATCAAAGCACTGATGCTGCTTTTATTAGAATATATAAAGAATGAATCCAAGGCCCTTCATAAAAAAAATGTACGGATCACCACCATCGGGGATCTGGGGTCCTTTGATGAAAAAATTCAACTTGAAATCGCCAAAGCCAAAGAGCTCACCAAGGATAATACGGGACTGAACTTTAATATTGCCCTGAATTACGGAGGCCGGGATGAGATCCGGCGAGCGGTAGAAAAAATAGTAGAACAGGAACGCAAGGGGAACCGGGAAGGGATTTCCGTTACCGAGGAGGAAATTGAAAGATATTTGGATACCCGGGATATGCCGGATCCGGATCTGTTGATTCGTACCAGCGGAGAAATGCGGCTGAGCAATTATTTGCTATGGCAAATGGCCTATACGGAGCTGGTTTTCACGGAAACCCTATGGCCGGACTTTACCGGTGAGGATTTAGAAAAAGCAATAGAAACCTATCAAAACCGGGATCGTCGATTCGGTAAAATTTAAGTTTGGGGGAATAATATGATTACTCGAATAATTAGTGCTGTTGTGGGAATACCGATACTGATTGGGATTTTAACCTGGGGAGGTACGCCCTTGATGCTGGCCTTGGGTCTGGTGATGATTATCGGCCTCCGGGAGTTTTATCAAGCCCTTTCGAAAAAAGGGTTTCATCCCGTGGAGGGAGTGGGCTATGTCTTTACGGTATTTTTAGTGTTCAGCCTGTACCGGGGAGAGGACTGGGCAAGCCTTGGGATTTACGGCGCCTTTTTGCTGACCACGCTGGTTCTTTTGCTGCAGGAAAAGCGAAGCCTTCAGGACGGGATTTTTACTCTTTACGGCATTCTTTATATTCCCATATTAATGAGCTATATTCTTCGGGTGGATTTATTGGAAAGTCCTCCCTACGTTATTTGGGTGATCTTTATTATCGCCTTTGCCACGGACACCTTTGCCTACTTTAGCGGGATGTTTCTGGGAAAACATAAACTCTGTCCCCGGGTAAGTCCGAAAAAAACCATTGAGGGCTCCATCGGAGGCCTGACGGGAACCGTTATTGCCTGTGGCGTATTCGCCTATTTTATCCTTCCGGAAGCCCTGGCGTCTTTTATGATTTTAGGGGCCATCGGCTCGGCAACTGCCCAAATGGGGGATCTTAGCGCATCCATGGTAAAGCGCTGGACCGGCATTAAGGATTTCGGCAAAATCATGCCCGGCCACGGAGGGGTATTGGACCGCTTCGACAGCATTATTTTTACGGCTCCCCTGGTTTATTATTACATAACCCTGTTTGTGGTATAGGAAAAATTACACTTTATAAAGGGTATGGTGTAGAATAGAGTACAAGGAATCTATTGGGTTTATAAACTGGAGATTATTGAGAAAACCGGAGATGAGAGGATGGAGAAAATGAAAAACCTTGGTATTTTAGGGTCCACAGGATCCATCGGAGAACAAACCTTAGAGGTGGTTCGGAATAACCCCGATCGCTACAGGGTATCCGCCTTGGCGGTAATGGGGAACATCAACGTCTTAAAGGAACAAATTCTGGAGTTTCGACCCCGGCAGGTTGCGGTGTTTGATCCGGATAAAGCGAAGATGCTCAAAGAAGAAATCATCAAGCTGAAGGCCGGGGCCCCAAGAATGAAAATAACAGAAGAGAACCCGAATCAACCGCTTTTCAGTGTGGAGGTGTTAGCGGGAATTGAAGGTCTTTCGGCCATTGCCGCTTCCGAGGACGTGGATTTGCTGGTCAACTCCGTGGTGGGCAGTGTAGGGCTGGTCCCCACATTAAAAGCCATAGATGCGGGAAAAGACATCGCTCTCGCCAATAAGGAAACCCTAGTGGTGGCCGGTGAGCTGGTGATGAAAAAAGCCAAGGAAAAAGGGATTCAAATCACACCCATTGACAGCGAACACTCCGCAATTTTTCAGTGTCTGCAGGGAGAGAAAAAGGAAAGTCTGGAAAAAATTATCCTGACCGCCTCCGGCGGTCCCTTTCGAACCTGGAAAAAAGAAGATATTGCCAAGGCCACCTACCGCCAGGCGCTAAAACATCCGAACTGGGATATGGGACGGAAGATTTCCATCGATTCCGCAACCATGATGAATAAAGGTTTGGAAGTCATAGAAGCCCGGTGGCTGTTTGATGTATCCCCGGAGAAAATTGAAACCGTGGTGCATCCCGAGAGTATTGTACACTCCATGGTGGAATTTGTGGACAGCTCCGTAATTGCGGAACTGGGAGTGCCGGATATGAAAGTGCCCATTCAGTACGCCCTTTCCTATCCCGAAAGAATCAAAGGGGATTACGAGAACTTAAGCCTCAGCAAGATCAAAAATCTTTCCTTTGAGGAACCGGACACCGAGCGTTTTCCATGCCTGAAACTGGCTTACGACGCCTTGGCCGCCGGGGGCACCATGCCGGCGGTAATGAACGGTGCCAATGAGGTTTTGGTGGAGGCCTATTTAGGGGAGAAAATTACATTCTATGATATTCCGAAATATATCGAAATGGCCATGAAGGCTCACAAGCCCTTTGAGTACACCACCATGGAAGAAATCCTGGAAGTGGATCGCTGGGTACGTGACTATATAAGAAAGACCCTATTGTAAGGAGGAATAACTGTGATATTTACATTGATTTCAGCTGCCCTTGTGCTTGGCCTGCTGGTAATTGTCCATGAATTGGGACACTTTGCCGTGGCTAAAGCTGTAGGCATAAAAGTGCAAGAGTTTTCCGTAGGAATGGGGCCGAAGATTTTTCAAGTGAAAAAAGGTGAAACCGACTACTCCCTAAGAGGGGTACCCATCGGCGGCTACGTGAAGATGGAGGGCGAAGATGAATCCTCCGACGACGAACGAAGTTTTAACAACAAATCCATCATCAGCCGTATTGCGGTTTTGGTTGCGGGATCCTTTATGAATTTTTTACTGGCGATTATCGTCTTAAGCGGAATATTCTACACCATCGGTGTGGTTACCACGGATATCGCCGGGGTGGGAGAACCGTCTCCCGCCTATGAAGCCGGCATTGAAGCCGGGGATAAAATCATAGCCGTGGATGGGGAAACCGCAAGAACCCCCAGTGCGGTACAAAATTATATCAATCTCTCGGAAGCAGAACAGGTTCAAGTTACCATAGAACGGGGAGAGGAAACGATTGAAAAGACCGTAGGGGTTATGGTGGATGAAGAATTAGGCCGCCGGGTCATCGGGGTCCAGTTTGATGTGGAGCAGTCCCTAAGCGCTGCGGTGGCGGGAAGTTTCCGGGAAACCCGAACCATCATCGTGGAGGTTTTTAACTTCTTCGGCCGAATCTTTACGGGAGAGGCCAATGTTTCCGAGGAAGTGGCAGGCCCCGTGGGGATCGTCAGCTTAGTCGGCGACGCCACAAGAGCGGGATTTATTAATGTGGCCCTCTTAACCGCATTTATCAGCATCAATCTCGGAATTATGAACCTTCTTCCGATTCCCGCCCTCGACGGCAGCCGGATTATGTTCCTGCTTTTGGAAGCGGTTCGGGGAAAACCCATCGATCCGGAAAAAGAGGGCATGGTTCATTTAATAGGATTCGGACTCTTGATTTTTCTGATGCTTCTGGTAACCTATCAGGACATTTTACGACTGTTTTAAGGGCTTTTCAGGAACTTTTGAAGAAATCATTTAGGAAATAGGTGAGAAAATGAGACGACAAACGAAAAAGATCAAATGCGGGCATCTTCATATCGGTGGAGATGCCCCGATTTCCATCCAATCCATGACCACCACCGATACCCGGGACGTCAAGGCCACCGTGGCTCAGATCCATGCCTTGGAGGAAGCCGGCTGTGACATTGTCCGGGTGGCGGTGCCGGATATGGCCGCTGCAAAGGCTCTGGGAGCCATAAAAAAAGAGATTCATATCCCTTTGGTGGCGGATATTCACTTTGACTACCGCCTGGCCTTAGAGGCCATGGATCAAGGGGTGGACAAACTGCGCCTGAACCCCGGGAATATCGGAGATCGAAGCCGGGTAGAACAGGTGGTAACGAAGGCGAAGGAAAAAAACATCCCCATTCGCATCGGTGTAAACGCCGGATCCATCAGTGACCGGATTATTGAAAAACACGGGGGCATCACGGCGGAAGCCATGGTGGACAGCGCATTGGAACATATTCGTATTTTAGAGGACATGGATTTTCGGGACATTGTTATTTCCCTGAAAGCCCATGATGTGGCCTTAACCCTGGAAGCTTATGAAAAAATCAGCGAAGTGACGGATTATCCCCTGCATCTGGGCATTACGGAAGCGGGAACGAAATGGGCGGGAACGATCAAATCCTCCGTGGGCATCGGGGCCATGCTCTTAAAGGGCCTTGGAGATACCCTCAGAGTATCGCTGACGGGAGAACCCACGGAAGAAGTTGAAGTGGGCAAGGAGATTTTAAAGGCCACGGGGATTCGAAAAACCGGGCTGACCTTGATATCCTGTCCCACCTGCGGACGGTGCAATATTGATTTAATCAATCTGGCCACCCGGGTGGAAAAAGCCTTGAAAAAGGTGGAAAAACCCATTGAAGTGGCGATTATGGGCTGCGCGGTAAACGGTCCCGGGGAAGCCAAGGGAGCGGATATCGGCATAGCGGGAGGCAAGGGCAGCGCCCTGCTCTTTCGAAAGGGAGAAATCATTCGGAAAATTCCCGAATCGGAAATTGAACAGCAGTTATTAGCGGAGATTGAAAAGCTTTAGAGAACCGGGAGGGGAAATATGGAGACCTATACACTACAAGACTTCTTTGAAAAATTTCAGATAACCGGGGAGGAATCCTTTAAAAATTACCGGGTTCAAAAAGTGGTGATGCATCGGAAACAGGGAAAGATGGATCTCCATTTACGCAGTGACAAAATCGGTCTGGAGGACAGCTTGTTTTTATATCTGCATCAATTAAAGGAAAAGCTGACCTTGAAAAAAGACATCGATTTACAATTGGAGTATGACGGAGAGAAAAAAGATTTTGAAAAAATCCTGGCAGAGAACCGGGAAAATCTGTTTTTTATATTAAAACGAAATCTTCCCTTTTGTAAGGAGTTTTTAAAACGGGAAGATTTGTCCTTTAAACTGAAAGACCATCATTTAAGCATTAAAATTGAAGAAGCCCTAGTGGCGGATAAGGCCAGGCAGCGAAAGGTAAACAAAATAATTGAAGCCTTCTTTCTGGAGACCTTTGATACAAAAATCACCTGTGAAATTTTAGCGCCGAATAGGGAGTTTAATCTTTCCCATTATCACGAAACCCTAAAGGTGGAGGAGGAAAGTTTAGCCAAGGAGCTGGATGCCCAGGAACCGCCGAAACCTTCGAAAAACAATGGAGGGGCGGCAAAAACCGGCACTGTGTCCCGAGGCCCTGCGGGGAAAGGGGGCAATGTGGTTCTTGGAAAATCCATTCCCCTGAATACGGAGATTATCAAGCTGTCGGAGTTGGAAGAACATCACGATAAGGTCACCATTGATGTGGAAGTCTTTGATTTCGAGTTCAAAGAACTTCGAAGCGGGAAGAAAGTCTATATTCTACAAACCACGGACTACAGCAACTCCATTACCGTAAAATTCTTTGAAGGAAAGAAAATGCCCATGGCTCCGGAGGAGGTCATCAAGAAAGGGGACAGCTTTTGGATTCGGGGAGACATCGTTTTTGATAAATTTCTAAAAGAAAACATTCTTATGGCCTGGGACATCAACATGGTTAAAAAACCGGTAAAAGGCGACGACGCCAAAGAAAAACGGGTGGAGCTCCATTTGCATACCCAAATGTCCTCCATGGACGGAATGACCAATATATCCCGTATGATTAAACGGGCCAAGGAATGGGGCCATAAGGCTATTGCGGTTACGGATCACGGGGTGCTTCAGGCATTTCCCGAGGCCATGGGGGCCGCTGCGGAGCATGATATGAAAGTGATTTACGGCATGGAAGGCTATGTGGTCAATGACAGTGAACCCTTAGTAATCGGAAAGATGACCCATAGTTTTGATGAGGATTTTGTGGTGTTTGACCTAGAGACCACAGGACTTTCCAGCAACAATGACGGCATTACGGAAGTGGCGGGAGTGAAAATTCGGGGGGGAGAAATCATCGATACCTTTACCTCTCTGGTCAATCCGGAAAAAACCATTTCCCCCAAAATCACGGAAATCACGGGGATTACCAATGAAATGGTGCGGGGGGCAAGAACCATTGACCGGGTGCTGCCGGAATTTCTTGCCTTTGCCGAGGGAAGCTGCCTGGTTGCCCATAATGCGGATTTTGATATGGGATTTGTCCGGGCCAAGGCGAAAAAGCTGGGACTGCCCGTGGAAAACTCCGTGGCGGATACCCTAACCCTTTCCAGAGTGCTGTTAAAGGACTTGAAACGCCATAAATTGAATCTGGTGGCGAAACATCTGGATGTGCCTCTGGAAAATCATCACCGGGCCCTGGATGACGCCGAGGCTACGGGGAAAATATTCATTAAATTGATGAATCTGATGAAGGAACAGGGAATTCACACCCTGGGGGACATCAACGACCACCTTGCAAAAAAAGTGGATTTCAAAAGAAGTCGATCCTATCATATAATAATCCTGGCAAAGAATATGGTGGGGCTGAAAAACCTGTATCAGCTGGTGTCGGCCTCCCATATGGACTATTTTTACAAAAA
>SKRE01000126.1 GCA_007118655.1 Clostridiales bacterium
AAAAAAATCCGTCTTCATATCCTCTAAGGACGCTACCTCGTGCATCCAGACTCCGCACTCAAAGTGTAAATAAAGACTTCGGTAATCCATATTAATGGTTCCTACCACCCCATACTCCTGATCCACAAGAAAGGTTTTGGAGTGGACAAACCCTGGAGTGTACTCATATATTTTCACGCCGCTATTAATGAGTACTCCATAATAAGACCTTGTTACCTTATGAACATACCATTTATCAGGAATGTGGGGGGTGATAACCCGAACATCCAAACCGGACTTTGCTGCACTGGTAAGGGCGGTTAGCATTCCATGATCCAAAATCAAATAGGGAGTCGTAATATAAATGGATTTTTTTGCTTTCGTAATCAGGTTTAAGTATACATTCTCTCCTACGGTTTCCCCATCCAGTGGACTGTCAAAAAAGGGTTGGACGATCCCCGGTTCATTTTCGAGTTCCTTCAGCTCCTCTTTTGTGTGTTCCTTCCGGAATGAAAGAAAATCCTCCACCTCATCCCGCAAATAATCCCATAGACTTAGAAACATCACGGTAAAACTCCAAACTCCCTCTCCTTCAATCAAGATTGCAGAGTCCTTCCAATGACCATGTTTTTCGTATTCGTTTATATATTCATCACCAATATTGACCCCTCCGGTGAAGGCTGCTCTTCCGTCGATTACTGCGATTTTTCTGTGATCCCGGTTATTATGTAGAGACGAAATCACCGGTATTACGGGATTAAACACACAGGTTTTAATGCCCATTGCTTCCAAAATTAAGTGATAGTTTTTCGGCAGTGTCAACATACAACCGACGTCATCATAAATCATACGAACGTCTACACCTTCTTTTACCTTCTGTTTTAAAACCTCCAGAATTTCCGCCCAAAGCTTTCCTTCGGCAATGATGAAATACTCCAGAAATATAAATTTTTCAGCTTTCTTTAACTCTTCCATCAACTTTTCGAACTTCTCTTCTCCTGTCGCTAGATAACGGGTTTTTGTACGTTTATAGGGGGGATAATTCCCAAAATCCTTAATATAACGCATTTGATTTGCAGCGTCGGGATTGTGATCAACCAGATCCTTAATGATGTCTTCATTCTTTGGTAAAACCTCGTTGCTTAGCTCAAGTAAATGTCCCATCTTTCGTCGAGCATTGCGGCTGATCCGGTTTTGTGCAATCAGTAAATAAAATAAGCCTCCGAAAATTGGGAAAAGCAGGATCGGGATTACCCAGACCAGTTTATACTCCGGATGAATATGCTTATTAATAACCCAAATAACTACCGCAATACTAAGCAAAATGCTGAATCCGTAAAAAACCACAAAATAGGCTTGAAAACCCAGCAACACTCCAACAATCAGTGCTGCTTGCAATATAAAAGCTATCAGTAAGTAAGAAACCCGATGAAACAAGATTTTTTTTATTTTTTTTATTATTCCATACATGCTTTTCTCCTTAAGTCATTAAATTTAGTTGCCGACATTATTCTAGCGCCTACTCTCTGTGCAAGGAAAATCTGCCACCGACTCGTATATTGCTAAAAAATAGTTCGATTTAACTACTTACTTAACAATTATACCATTTATATTATCAATTTTTGAAATATTTGCAAGAATTTTCTCTTTTAATTGATCTCAATAGGACAATGGAAGACAGCGGACAGAGTTCTTTGCCAGATCTTCCTTTCGTCAAAGACATAGAACATAGTAATACAGCTCTTTTTGATATTTTATATAGGCCATCGCAAGGGCATCAGACTTCATTGGAAACCGTCTTTCACTAAATAGACGGATTCAAGGTAAAAAGGTTACACTTTATAAACAGATCCATCAATTATACAAACATACAAAAAAATTGTTCTTTATGATACAATGTGGAAAAGAATTTCTGAAATTCAGCATTATAAGGAGGGTTATCATGACAAGTTTCGATGTTTTTTTGCTGGGTGTTATTGCAACTGTACTTGCAAAAGACATTGGTCCCAAAATCACAGGATACTTCAATGCAAAAAAAGGAGGGGTATCTGAAACCCCTATTGCTCCCTATATTTCTGAAAAGATCCGCTTCATTTCCCACGGAATCTTTACATTGGTTTTTTTCTTCTTAATCCTCCAGTTTAACCGTGCGGATTTTTTCACCATGGCTTTTTTTATTACTCTGGTTTTAACAGGGATATTCCCACAAAACCATGGCGTTTATGAGAAAGGACTAAAAGCCAAAGGGCATTTTTACCGATGGGAAGAAATCGAAAAAATAACAATCCCCCGAAAAAGCGTGGTATTTCATATCAAACTGAAAAGAAAATTCCGTTTCGGTATTACATTTTCCGTTTCCATGGAAGACCGTGAAAAGTTAATTGAAGCATTAAATGAGAAACCGGTTAATCTGAAAATCCAATAAATTGGAGATAAAAAGCAGGAGGACAATTACTCCGTCCCCCTGTCCTCCTCCTTACACTGTCCTGCTGTCCATTCGAAGGAGAAATACTGAGAAGAGGACCATGGCAATGCCAAGAAGTTTGATGGTGTTCAGGGGTTCGGAAAATATTAGAAAGGAACCCAGAACCGACACCGGTACTTCGATAGTGGCTACCACAGCGGCCTTGGAAGATTCGATATTGTAAGAAAGACCCGCGGTGAAAAAGCCGTAACTGAGTGCGGTGGGGACCAAACCCAATAGGATAAGATTCAACCAAAGCCAAGGGTCAAAATCCAAGCGAAAGATCGCGGTGGGATCGGAAAAGGTAAGGGAGAATAAAAAGGCAAATCCGAAGGCATAGGTCAGAATGGTTTGCTGAGAATATCTCATTAAGAGATATTTGCTGTAAAGATTCATAACCCCATAGGCAAATCCAGCACCCAACCCAAATAAGATCCCTGTCATATCATAGGCTAACTGATCCAACTTCCCTCCGGTGACCGTGAAATACACTCCGCTTACAGCAATGATCACAGCGATCACTTTTAAGGTTGTGAATTTTTCCCTAAACAAAACTCGAGAGATTATCAGCACAAAAAACGGAGCGGTATACAAAAGGGCTACGGTGGTGGCTATTGTGGTCCGTTCAACGGAAAGATTCATAAACAAATTATAAAACGTATGGCAAATAAGACCTAGAATCCCGATCAAGAGAAGGCCTCTTTTATCGACTTTTAAGGCATTCGGATTTATCCTTATGGTATAGAGCAACATGAATATAAAACCGATAAGCATCTTCCATGAGACAATCTCCTGGGGCGAAAGACCGCCGTTGAGTACAAACTGTATATACAAAAATCCTGTGCCCCACATGATACCTGCCAAGGCTACCAAGCTGTAGCCTTTCCCTTTTTCACTGGTGTTCATGGCGCTCCTCCTAGCTACTCTTCCACCTTATTGCATAGAGTCCCTATTTTTTCAATTTTGCAGACCACCTTGTCACCACGTTTTAAGTATTTAGGGGGAGTAAACCCTTTTCCTACGCCGCCAGGGGTTCCCGTAGCGATGAAGTCTCCCGCTTGCAGAGTGGTACCTTTAGAAAAATCGCTGATAACATAGGGAAGATCAAAGATAAAATTCCTGGTGTTTGAGGTTTGACGCTCTTCCCCATTGACTTCACAGCTAAGATCCAACTCCACCGGTTCATCCACAGCGTCTTTATAAATAATAGCCGGGCCCATGGCGGTAAAGGTGTCCAGGCTTTTTCCCCGGATAAACTGTTGGTGCCTGCCCTGAAGGTCCCTCGCCGTAATATCATTCATAATGGTATATCCGAAGATGTGGTCATAGGCTTTTTCTGCAGCGATGTTTCTGCCTCCCTTACCGATAACCGCCACAAGCTCCACTTCGTAGTCCACAGAATCCGTGGCATCTTCGTGAAGTTCTATTACGCCTCCTGTGCCGATGATTTCCGATGCCATTTTTCCAAAATAAACGGGAACTTTTGGGATCGGCCGAGGTTTGCCATCGGCACCTTTTAACTCTTTAACATGATCCTGATAATTCATACCGAGACAAATTATGTTTCTTAAAGGTCGTGGAATGGGTGCCAGAACAACACACTGATCCAGGGGAACCGGGATATTTTCCGAATCGCTGATAAATCGTCGGATTTTTTCTAGTGCAGTGTTTCTTGAAGACTGATCCCTTATACCTTCGGAGTTGCTGTCTTCGATTTTTTCGTTTAGCTGAATAAATGACAATAGGGTGTCCGGGCCCTCCTCTCCTAAAATTTCCTTAAAAAAATACACTCCGGACTCGTCGGGACTCAAAACTCCCGGCAATGCTCTTCCCTGATGTACGGCCGTGATAAATTTCATATTAAAACCTCTCCTTTTTTAGTTTTTCCTTTCATACGCGGCATATCTTTATTTACTTGACTAGGCTT